>JBEPUG010000004.1:0-48429 GCA_041691695.1 Flavobacteriales bacterium | reverse complement strand
AGCTCAATTTTGCCTGGGGGTCGTGCCATGCGGGT
The DNA here is from genome assembly GCA_041691695.1 of Flavobacteriales bacterium. Classification (GTDB taxonomy): domain Bacteria; phylum Bacteroidota; class Bacteroidia; order Flavobacteriales_F; family PHOS-HE28; genus PHOS-HE28. Next base: position 48,394 of record JBEPUG010000004.1, on the reverse strand, counting down.
GGCTTTGCCGGGTTGAGGGGCAATTGCTGTTGTAGGGTCTTGAACTCGATCCATTCGTCGCGCGTGTCGTTGATGGAAGACCCATGTTGCGCCAGGAGCACCTCCAGCTTGTGGGTGTCCTCCTCCTTGTCGCTTCGCCACAACCCTTCCACCTTTTTCAGCAGTTTACCATCCTTATCCGTGAGCTTGAACCAGCGCGCACGAACGATATTGTCCTTGAGTTGGAAATTGGCGATGTTCTTATCGTAGTAGTCCTGGATCTGGGAGCCGCTCACCGCGGTGTCCAGGTTTTGCAACACCAAGGCCTGCTCGTAGGCGAAGGTGAGCAGGCTTTCACGATAGGACTTGATCTGTTGCTCCACGTCCTTTTGGGCCTCATCCAGATTCTCATTCGCCATGTGCACCATCACCCGGTCGCGCGCCCAATTGTCCAGATAGCGGCGGGCGATGGCGGCACTGTCCACGGGGCTGGCATCCAACGGCACCACGGGGCGCAGGTCGCTCCAGTATAGTTTTTCACCATAGGCCTCGGCCACCACGCGGTCCTTGGGATCGTGCTTGCTCCCGCACGAAGCAAGCAGAAGGGCGGCGATGATCGCCGCCCTTCCAATGCCGGTCCCATGCTGGAGGGCCTTCATAGAGGTCACTTGATGCTGTAGAGGACTTCCTTGTTCACCGTTATGGGGTACTTCGCGCGCAACTCCTTGATCCAGTCCTTCTCCAACTGGTCCTGGTAAGCGGCGGTGACGAGGCCGCGGGATTCGTTCAGTGGCTTCGGCGTGGGTTGCACCACCTTTTTCAGGTTCGCGAATACCACTTGGTTGTCCACCGTGGTGTCCGCCGTGAGGCCGGGCGCGGTCATGTTCTTCAGCATCGGTTTGTCCTCTTTGGTGAAGACACCGCTCTCGACGCTCAGCGCCGTGGAATCTTTCTTGTTCACCGTGGCCAGCAGGTCCTTGCCGGACTTGCCCTTGGCCACCAAGGCGCGCGTCTGCTTCGCCACTGCGGCATTGGCGCAGGTGTAGATGTCCACATCGTAGCGCACAGGATACATGAAGTCATACTTGTGCTGGTCGTAGTACTGCTCCAGACCAACGGTATCCTTTACGGCCTTGCTCCACACATTCTCATCGGTGAGCTCGAAGAGCAGGATGCCGTCGCGGTATTCCTTCATCAGCATGCGGAACTCCGGGTACTTGTCCTCCAAGCGGGAGTCCTCGTAGGCCAACAACTGGTCATCCACGAACTGCTGGAACCGCTGTTGGACGTATGCCTTCATCGGCTGCACCGGCTCATGGCGCTGCTTCTCTTGGATGAAGCCCAGCAACTGCTTCTGGGTGTAGGTCTTGCCATCGATGGTGAAGACCGGCTTGGTGAGCTTCGCGTTGCGCACCGTGTCGTTCATCCAGCCCTCTTGCATGTCGCGCACCACCACGGTATCGTTCGGGTCCAACACCGTGCCTTCCGGCTGGCGGGCATTCGGGCTTGTAGGCCTTCCGTTGCGCAGTACGCTGTTGATGGAACGCTCATACTTCTCCCCATTGTGCATCACCACGCCTTCCTTCACATCCTTGCGTTGCAGCGTGTCCAGGATCACATTGCCCTTCTTGAATACGGTGCTGTCCAAGGCCTTCTCCACGGCAGTGAGGTTCTTGGGGAAATCCTTGTAGTGGTACTCGGTGCGCAGGCCAGCGAGGAATTTCTGGCGCGTCACTTCCGCACGGCTGTCGTGGGAGATCTTCGTCTTCAATTCACTCTTCGCATCCTCGAAGGAAGGCAGCGGCTTGTAGCTGAGACGTTTTACGATGTGCCAGCCGTAAGGCGTCTTGAAAGGCGCGCTGATGTCACCGTCGGCTTTCAGCGCGAAGGCTTGGCTCTCGAACTCGGGGATCATCTTGCCCGTGCTGAATGGAGGCAGCTCGCCACCCTTGGTGTTGGTGGTCGCATCGTCGCTGTATTTCAAGGCCCCATCCGCAAAGGAGATCGAGCCGCTGTTCACTTCCTTGTACGCCTCATTGATCTTCTTCTCCGCCGCCGCCTGCTTCTCCGGGCTGTCTTCCGGCGTGCTGCGGATCATGATGTGCGCCACAGTGATCTCGCCGTGTGCGGCCCTGCGGTCGGTGACCTTGATGATGTGGTAACCGAACTTGGTGCGTACGGGCTGGCTCACCTGCCCCACTGGAGTATTGTAGGCCGCATTCTCGAACGGATAGACCATCTGCAGCACGCTGAAATAGCCGAGGTCGCCGCTATTCTCCTTCGCGCTGGGGTCATCGCTTTCGTTCCTTGCCACCGTACCGAAATCCTTACCACCCACCACCTCGGCGCGCAATGCGTTGATGCGCTTCCAGGCCACCAAAGTGTCCTCCGGAGAGGCGTCCGGTGCAAGCTTCACCAGAATGTGGCTGGCGCGGATCTCTTCGCCCATGCGGGCGTAAGCCTCCTGCATCAGCTGGTCGTTCAGACTGCGGTCGATCAGGTACGGACGGGCCAACTGCTGGCGGTAGCCTGCCAGTTCACTCTTGAAAGCAGCCGCCGTGTCCATGCCGAGGTCTTCAGCGGCACGCACCTTCAACTTATAGTTCTCAAAAAGCTCCAAGTACTGGTCCAAGGCTTCCTTCGTGACGGGCGCGTCCTTGTTGTTCTTCTTGTAGATGGACTCGAACTCGCTGCGGGAAACGGGCTCCCCGCCCACGGTCATCAATGTTGGATCCGTGGTCTGCGCCTGCGTGGCCACTTGGGCCTGCGTGGTAAGGGAAAGCGCGCAGAGAGCAGCGCCGAATACGAGATACTTCATTGTTGGGTGGTACGGTTGTAAAGGGCGTCAAATGTAACCGGATCGCCTTGTGGCGGGGGGCCAGCCCAGCAATGGGGCCGTTAAAAAGATCCAAGCATGGCGGGGAGGCCGCTATCGGCGTGGGTTGTGGGCTAACAAACGCCGTGCTGCCTTGACCACCTGCCGGGGCGGGTGAGTTCGATCTTGGGCTTGCGGAGGGCTTAGTGCTTCCAGTCGAACTACACCGGGCAAGGCGCCGATACCGCATGCAACATGGCGAACCACTGGCCTGGAGGCCGGAGATGAATTACGGCTGGATCAGTGAGCGGTTGGGGTGATACCATGCAGGCGAAACTTTACTGGAGGACCTGTCCGTCATAACCGGGGTAAGCCGACACTAACCGAGGCGGGACCCGGGATGACAGCCCGCACGAGCGCCCCTCCCCGCCCATTGCCTACTTTGCCTGCCTACCGAAACAGCTCCATGGCCAACTCCCTCTTCCGCAAGAAATCAGTGGAGCGCATCTTGCGCGATCAGGCGCAGCGGGAAGCGGACGGCCATCAGGGGATGAACCGCACCCTCACCGTGCGCGACCTCACCTTCATGGGTGTGGCGGCGGTGATCGGCGCGGGCATCTTCAGCACCGTGGGCGCGGCGGCCTATGAGGGCGGCCCAGGCGTGGTCTTCCTCTTCATCATCACGGCGGCGGTCTGCGGCCTCACGGCCTTATGCTATGCGGAGTTCGCAGGGCGCGTGCCCGTGAGTGGCAGCGCATACACCTACAGCTACGTCACCTTCGGCGAGGTGGTGGCGTGGATCATCGGCTGGGCATTGATCCTCGAGTACGCCATCGGCAATGTGGTGGTGGCGATCTCGTGGAGCAGCTACTTCACCAACATCCTGCGCGCCTTCGGCATCAACATGCCCACTTGGCTGGCGGCGGACCCGCTGACGGCCAAGGAAGCGTTCGACCACGCGCTCGCGACCGGCCAGGCCACGGTTGGTCTCGCGTGGGCCACGGCTCCGGTGATCGCGGGCTGGCATGTGATCATGAACATCCCAGCCGCGTTGATCGTGGTGGCGGTGACGGCCCTGGTGTACATCGGCATTCAAGAAAGCAAGAAGGCCGCGAACCTGATGGTGATGGTGAAGCTGGTGATCCTCGGCGCGGTGGCGTTGATCGGGCTCTGGTACATCAAGGGCGCGAACTATGTGCCCTTCCTGCCCAACGGCATGGGCGGCGTGCTGAAAGGAGTGAGCGCGGTGTTCTTCGCCTACATCGGCTTCGACGCCATCAGCACCACGGCGGAGGAATGCAAGGACCCCCAACGCGACCTGCCACGCAGTATGATGTACGCGCTGATCATCTGCACGGTGATCTACTGCATCACGGCGCTGGTCCTCACCGGCATGGTGCCCTCCGCGGAATTCAAGGGCGTGATGGACCCATTGGCCTTCGTCTTCAACAAGATCGATCTGCCCGTAGTAGGTTTCGCCGTGAGCATCGGCGCGGTGCTGGCGGCCACGAGCGTGCTACTCGTTTTCCAACTGGGCCAACCGCGCATCTGGATGAGCATGAGCCGCGACGGACTGCTTCCTCCACGTTTCGGGCATCTGCACAGGAAGTACGGCACACCGGCCTTCGCCACGGTCGTTGCGGGCGTGTTGGTAGCGGTGCCCGCGCTTTTCGCGCCGAGTGGGATCATCACGGACCTTACTTCCATCGGAACGCTCTTCGCGTTCACGCTGGTCTGCGGCGGTGTGCTGCTGCTGCCCCGCGTAGGTGAGCTGGACGGCAACGGCCAAAAGCGCTTCCAGATCCCCTACATCAACGGGCGTTTCCTTCTACCCCTCTTGGTGCTTGCCTACTTCATCCTCGATCACGAACGCCTCCTCAACGCGGTGACAAGCATGCACCTGGACCGTCAAGCCATCCTGCTGACTGCCTTTGCGGTATTCGCGCTGGGCACCGCGGTGCAAGCCTTCCGCAGGCGGTATTCGCTGATCCCCTGCGTCGGCATGCTGAGCTGCGCTTACCTAATGATCGAGATACCGGCGAAGAGCTGGATGGTGTTCTTCGGCTGGATGGCGGTGGGGCTGCTCGTGTACGCTCTTTATAGCCGGAGGCATAGCAAGTTGCGGGGTGAAACCGCGGACGTTTGAAAGGAAAAAACCGCCGATCGCGCCGATGAACGCCGATAGATCAGCTTAGATGGAAGAGCATGACCATGAGACGTACGCGATCATCGGTGCTGCGATGGAGGTTCACAGGCAGCTCGGATCGGGGTTTCTGGAAAGCGTTTATCAGGAAGCGTTGATCGAGGAACTGAAGTTGGGCGTGGTTCCTTTCGAAAGCGAAGTGCGATTACCGGTCCTCTATAAGGGGTAAGCCACTCTCAACGATTTTCCGCGCAGATCTGATCTGCTTTTCCAATATCGTTGTTGAGTTGAAAGCGATCAAGGCGCTCACGAACATTGATGAAGCCCAACTCTTGAACTACCTAAAGGCTACTGGCATGGAACGCGGCCTCCTCTTGAACTTCGGCGCGGAAAAGCTCCAAGTGAAACGGATGGTGCGCTCAAAACGCCGTCACGATCGGTGATCCCCAGAAGAGTTCGCATTATCGGCGTCGATCAGCGCGATCGGCGGTTCGCGTTTCGCTTGGTGCCGCAGGCGCCACGCCAAGATCGCTTCGCAGCCAGTTAGGCTCGGAGCTGCTCGCGATGACGTCAGCGGTTGTTCATCGGCGGTTCGCATTCCCACCCCGCATGTTCGCATTTTCGGCGCTTATCGGCGAAATCGGCGGTTTGTATTCCTCACATGTCCGAATTCTCGGCGGCCGTCGGCGGTTGGCATTCTCAGCGGATCAAAGCGGACTATCATCCTCCTCGTCCTCTTCATCCATGGATAGGACCGAGCTCATCACATCGCCGAAGAGCACGCCGGTGGCATAGCTCGAGCGGCCGATGCGGCTGTGTTCGGCGAGGCCATGCAGGATGAATTCCATCCAGAGCAAGCGCTCCTTTTCATCGATCGGTGCTGGGTGCACGGACAACACTTTGTCCAGACCGTTCACCGACTCCAGTGAAGACCGATAGCTCTTCGTATCGCCTTCCAATAGCACATCCGTCTCGTTCTCATTGAACCAAGCCACGACACTTGCATAGGGGTCTGCGCCCGTTCCGCGTCGCTTGGGCGAGGGATCGGAGAAAAGCTGCTTGAAGGTCTTCCGCAGCGCCAGGCTGATCAGGTGCTGCGCCACTTTCTCGGGTCCCTCCTGCTCACCTTCATACACCAATTCGATCTTACCGGTGATGGCGGGCACCACAGCAAAAAGGTCGCCGATGCGCACCATAGTGTGCTTCTCATTATTGTATAGCGCGCGTCTCTCGGCCGCGCTCACTACACTCTCCAGTGCACCGATCGCCAAGCGCGCGCTCACGCCGCTCTTGCGGTCCACGAACTCACTGTCCCGCGCTTCCATGGTGATGCGCTCTACCAGAACGCGCATCAGGTCGGGCACATCCACCGTGGCGCGCTGTTCCTCGGGCGAGCGCGCTTCCTGCGCGGTGATCTTCATGCCCAGCTCGATGCTATCGGGATAGTGCGTGAGGATCTGGCTCTGGATACGGTCCTTCAGCGGTGTGATGATGGCGCCGCGGTTCGTGTAGTCCTCCGGATTCGCAGTGAAGACGAACTGGATGTCCAGCGGGAGGCGCATCTTGAACCCGCGCACCTGCACATCGCCTTCTTGCAGGATGTTGAAGAGTGCGACCTGGATCCGTGGTTGCAGGTCGGGCAGCTCGTTGATGACGAAGATGCCGCGGTTGCTGCGGGGCACGAGCCCGAAGTGGATCACGCGCTCGTCGCTGTAATCGAGTTTGAGGTTGGCGGCTTTGATGGGATCACTGTCCCCTATGAGGTCCGCCACGGTAACGTCCGGGGTGGCGAGTTTCTCGGTGTAGCGCTCATCGCGATGGATCCAGGTGATCGGTGTGGAATCGCCCTTCGCGGCGACAAGGTCCTTCGTATAGCGCGAAACCGGTGCGAAGGGATCGTCGTTGAGTTCGCTGCCTTCCACAACAGGCATCCATTCATCCAGCAGTTGCACGAGTGATCTGGCCATGCGCGTCTTCGCCTGTCCGCGAAGGCCGAGCAGGTTGATGCTGTGGCCGGCGAGGATCGCGCGTTCCATGGCGGGCACCACCGTATCGGCATAGCCGTGGATGCCTTCGAAAAGCGGCAGCCCTGCGCGGATTCGTGCAATGAGGTTCGCGCGAAGCTCCTGCTTCACGGTGCGCGGCTTCCAGCCGCTCTTCTTGAGTTCGCCGAAGTTCTTGGGTTGTGCTGGCATTTTCGGGGATTTGTCGACCCAACGGGTCGACGGTATGGGGATAAGATTCAAGAGGCTTTTCGATTGCTCGCATGATCGCGGAACACCATGTCCGCGAGGCCTTGAAGGCCGGTGTAGAATGCGCGTCCCTGGTTCACCTCGGTGAAGCGCTCGATGAAGCGCTGCAAGTAGGGGTCTTGCGCGATCATGAAGGTGGTGATGGGGATCTTCGCCTTGCGCGCACGCATCGCGGCGTCCAGCGTGCGGGCCACGATTAGGTCATCCAGCCCAATGCTGTTCATGTAGTACTCGCCGTCGCGCTTGATGCAACTGGGCTTTCCGTCGGTGATCATCACAATGCGTCGGTTCTTCAGCTTGCGGCGGCGCAGGATGTCCATAGCCAATTCCAGCCCAGCGACCGTGTTGGTATGGAACGGCCCCACTTGCAGGTAGGGCAGGTCCTTCAAGCTCACTTCCCAAGCGTCATTGCCGAAGACCACGATGTCCAGCGTGTCCTTCGGATAGCGGCGCGCGATCAATTCGGCAAGTGCCATCGCCACTTTTTTAGCGGGGGTGATGCGGTCTTCTCCATAGAGGATCATGCTGTGGCTGATGTCGATCATCAGCACTGTGGCGCAAGCGCTCTGGTGCTCGGTCTCCACCACTTCGAGGTCATCCTCGCTCATGCGCAGTTCTTCAATGCCGCGTTGCTGAGCGTTGCGGATGCTGTCACTCATCGCGACCTGCTCCAACGCATCGCCAAAGCGGTAAGCGCGGCGGTCGCTGGTGGTCTCATCGCCTTGTCCGCTGCGGCGAAGTCCATGGGCTCCGCGGTCGCTCTTCTTCAACTTGCCGAAGACCTGCTCCAGCGCGTGCTCGCGTATGAGGCGTTCCGCCTTGCCGGTGAGACCGACCTTTTCACCTCCGGTCAGCACGCCCAGAATGCCCTGCTTGAAGAGGTCATCCTTGAAGTTCTCAAAGGTGTATTCCGCTGTGAAGAGCCCGTGTTCCTTATCCACTTCTTGCATCCAGTCCAGCGCTTCCTCCACATCGCCACTGGTGTGGGTGAGGATCTCCAGGAAGATGGGCAGCAATTTCTCGAAGGGCGAGCGATCGTCCTTTGGAGGGAGGAATCTTTCAAAGCGTAGACCGAGCATCAGCACATGCACCAAGCGCTTGATGGCGCCGGGGTACAAAGGTAAACGTGACCGAAACGGTAGCGGCCTGCCGACCCGCCCAGCAGGGCTCACTTACTGGATCACCACCCGGCGCGTGCCGCGCTGACCGTGATCGTCGGACACTTTCAGCAGATAGATCCCTGCTGGCAATCCTTTCACATCCAACTCGGTGCGCTGAATGCCCGAAGTGCCGGTCGTTGTGTGCAGTGTGCGCATGGTTCGTCCGGTGGCATCGAACAGGTCCAGCTCGATCTGATGCCCGCCCGCAACCCCGTATGCCACGTTCAGGATGTCCTGCGCTGGGTTTGGCCAAGCATCCACTCCGATCGCCTGCTTGAGGTCCTCATGTATCCCCGAGAAAGCGGATTGATCGAGGTAGAACAAACCGAATCCGGTCGCAGGGGGTCCCCCGTTCACGCTCTGGCTCAAGGCCTGGCTATTGAGAACGTAATAGTGGACCCCGGGCTTGTAGAAGTAGACCTGCTGGATCGCCGTCACATACGAGGTCCCCGGAACACTCTCCGATACGGTATCCACACCGGTCAGCTTCAACACGTTGTAGATCGTATCGTAGGGTAGCACCAGCGTACCGAAACCGTCGGCTAAATAAGAGCTGTTCCCTGTACCTTGAGCAACTTCGATCCCGCTCTGCCCGGTGAAGCTGTAGTTGTAAGCATAGATATCAGTGAATGCGGTGTTATACGTGCAGGGATACGGAAGGAACAGCTGCTCATCCGTATAGTGGATCTGGATGTTCTGCTGCGCGATCAATTTGTAAATACCCACGATATACAGTCCGGTGGAATCGGTGCGCATGTACTGGATCACCCCACCGCCATCCAGTGCCAGCGTTGCTGTTGGGTAGATATCACCAAAGGCCGTGGCATCCGGCGATTCGATCGGCAAGTTGGTCACCGCCGAAGTACCGATACCCGAGAGGTCCCAAAGCACATCAGCTCCGCCCGTGGTGATCGGCGCATAGCTACCGGTGACGTAGGGAAAAACATCGTCCACCTGCGGCGCATCGGATTGGTTCATCGTCGGCTGGGCGGTGAGAATGGCAGGAACGAGGAGTGAGTAAATAACCGGAAGTGCGTTAGCGAAGCGTGTCATTGCAAGGGAGTGGAAAAGGGAGGAGGATGAGATCAATGCGAGACAACCAATCTGCAGGTGCTTCGCGTGCCATCGGCCGCGGTCATCAGTATCTGATAGGTCCCGGCATTCCAATCCCCAACATGGAAGCGCTCTACCTGGTCACTGCCTTTTCCGTTCACGTTGCGATGCAGTTCGACACTGCCTCGAACATCCATCACATCCATGGTCAGTGCGCCATGCTTTCCACCATCAAAGGTGATCTCGGCAACAGTGTTCACGGGGTTCGGGCGCACATGCATGCCGAAAGCATCCGCATTGATGACGGAGATACCCAATGCGGAGGCATCCAACCATTCTGAGAATCTGGTGATCTGCGCGATACCGGAAGAAGTCAGCGAATCGGACACGGTGCGCAGGACAGGGGCCTTACCCCACAACGGATAGTAGGCCACCACATCGCGTATATGGGATATCGGGATAAAGCCCAGCGTGTTCGTTTCTGCCAAATGAGTGGTCACGCGCAAGATCTCGATCGGACCCGTAGCACCGGGGATCAGGATGGTTCCATACGCGGTGGAACTTCCTGTGATCGTTCCGGAGCGGACAGCGGGCGTTCCATCCACTTCATAGGTGGCTGCGTCCGCATCCGTCCATGTATCCTGATAGGTCAAGGGCAGTTTCAATTCGAGCGGACCATCGGTATAGGCCGCCGATACCTGGTATTGTGTTCCGAGCAGCGAGACCAACTGACTTTCACCCACTCGCTCCATACCACTGGCTGTAACATGATAGTAGAGCGTGTCCGGTCCGTTGTTCACGAGCATCAAGGTGGCATTGGGGAACATGGCCGCGTTCGGGCTCGCACTCGGAGCAAGCCAGTGATACGTATTCGTGGCCGTGTCCACCATGCTGGAGTAGTCGTAAGCCTGCCACGCACCGCTGGTCCCGGCTGCTATCCAAGGGCCGACATGCACTTGAAAGCTACTGCCCACCATGGGCACATTACCGGGATCGACCAAAGTGATCTGCGCACTGGCCATCAAGGTACTGGCCAAGGCTAGGGCGGAAACGGAGTAACGTAATGAAACCATGCTGACGGAGTGATTTGGGTCCGCAAAGTAAGACACGCCAAAAAGGAAGATCGTTGCCTATGCCCATTGGTTCAGCTGGCGAATGACCGATACGCACTTCGATAGTATCCGCATTCTGCGTCTCTTTGTGGCCAAATAAGAGGAAATGAGACATAGCGTTAGCGAGATCACCGATATCATACACGACCGGCGGACCATCCAGCCAAAGGACTATTCACAGCGCGAGGTGCAGCGGGATATCATCGACAAGGTGCTGGGCAACGCCATCTGGGCACCCACACACGGGATGACACAGCCTTGGCGTTTCACGGTATTCACCGGAGGTGGAAAACAACGCCTCTCAGAATTCCTTGGTGCCGAATACACCCGTCTGACACCTCCGGAGAAATTCATGCAGCGCAAGTATGAGGATCATGTGCAGCGCCCCTTGCAGTCCTCTGTTGTGATCGCTTTGGGGATGGCCCGCGACCCGAAGGGAAAGATCCCCTTGCACGAAGAGCAGTTCTCCGTGGCGTGCGCAGTGCAGAACATGCACCTCACCTGCTCCGCCTACGGACTGGGCGGCTTTTGGAGCACCGGGGCGGCACTCACCGGAACCGGTATGTGCACATTCTTAGGCCTAGCTGAGGACGACCAGTGCTTAGGCCTCTTTTACATAGGCTATCCCGCAAGCGAATGGCCGAAAGGATACCGCAAGCCGCTGCCGGACTTTGTCCGTTATGTAGGAGAGTAGTTGTCAATTGTTCGTTGTCGGTTGTCCGGCGTTGCAGCGCCAACGCGCACTTCAGACCGCACCTACCAACTGCAACCGTCAGCTGCCGCTGCCCACTGCCTTCTTCACTTACCTTCGATCGGTACCGCTTCCACGGAAGGCATCTCCCGGAAAATATCCTCCCGGTCCTTCGGGCGCGCCGCCACATTCCATACAAAGCCTTTCAGTTGCAGATCCTCCGCTGGGGCCTGATCCAGTGGGTATAGCACGGCATCCGGCGCTGTGATGAACGAGACGCTACTCACCTTTCCGCTGTCCAGCCCCACCTCTATCCGACTGCAATCCGCGCGGTTAAGTCCGGTGGTACGCTCCACCCCGTCCCTCTTCTCGCGGGCGAAATAGGCCGTGCGGCTGTTCCCCTCTGCGACCAATCGGGCGAGGTGGTCATCCCGGAAGTAGCCGGTCATGATCGTGCCGGTCACCTGATCGAAATGGATGCTGTCCGCCTGGGAGATGAGAAAGGCATCACCCTCCGCATAAAGTCGTTCCGCATGACCATTGCACATTTTGATACGAACGGTATCGCCGTTGATCTGGTCCGTATTGCTCCATAGGAAAGGCGAACCGCGAAGTACGATCAGACTGTCACGATCGGAATAGGTCATCGTATCGCAAACACCTTGCAGGTCGCTCTTGAAGAAGCGCACATGTTGCCGGGCGATCACACGCTTTCCGCGGATGCTGTCCTGCAGAGCGAAGAGCGTATCCGCATGCATGAAGAGCGAATCATTGCCCATGAGCATGACCAGTTCTGCCCTGCCGGTGATCATCGATCGGCCCTCCTGCTGAAGGTGTCGTCCCAGTTCCCCGCGCACGATCATGTCGCTGGCGGTATCTGTCACTTGAACATGGCCCCATCCAAGTCCTTCTCCTGTTTCGCGGTCGTAGTGCAGGCTGTCGCCTGTTAAGGTCTGGCCTGAGGTACTGATCTGCCCCGCTTTGGTGAATCGTCCGTTGCCCGCACGGGTATCATAGCTGCCGCGCTCGCAGTACATGTGTGTAGTGCCTTGCACAATGTGCGTTGGACCGAAGAATCGAGCTATACCAGTAGTGGTGATGTAATGGAGCGTATCCGCAGTGATGGTGCGGTCGGGATGCTCGATGCGGACATCCCCGCTGAAGATGAAGCGATGTTGCTCCGCGAGATAGGCGCCGTGCTTACTGGTAAGTGTATTGCCATCGCGAGCGCTCACGATCTGCGCACCCGTGTCGTAATCGGCACGATGTCCAAGCAGGTCATATCGAAGTGCATCCGAAGTGAGCAACATGCCGGGATCACTGAGCCGTACATGACCGGTGATAGTTGCGGTCCTGTCCTTACCGGAGTAACTCAACCTGTCACCGGTGATCTCCAACGTGTCGCCTTGTTGTATCCCCACATGGCCGAAGGCCTCCACGCGCTGGTCGTCATAGAAGTAGGCACTATCGCAATGCATCAGCGCATCGGCCTGTTTGAATCGCACATCACCGATCAGTCGCTGAGCCCCGGGTGCCACATGTTGATCGAAATCCCAGCGGTCGGCATTGAGGATCTCCACCCGGTCGCTCTTGACGTTGGGCGTCTGGGCGATAACCGCGCATCCTCCCATCAGGAAGATGAGGATCGCTGCGGTGCAACGGAAGTTCATCGTTCTTGGATAGAGGGTGGAACAGCCCCGGATCGCACACCGAAGGGCGAAGAGATCTACTTGGCTGTGCCCGCCTTACTGGCGTGGTGTTGTTGGTTCAATCCACTCACCACGTCCGCAGTGATGTCCAATCCTTTGTTCCCCACCCAGATCTGACCGCCATTCTGGATACTGAAGATGTAGTCGTATCCGACCGTCTTGTTATAGTCCTCCAAGAACTTCTGGATCTTCGCTGTGATATCCTGCAGCATCCGGGTCTGCATCTGGTCCAACTGGTCCTGTGAACTCGTACGCATGTCCTGGATCTTCTGGCCCAACTGCTGCAATTCGGCCTGATCCTTCTGCATGTCCCCTTGCGTGCTGTAGGTATGGTCCTTTGAAGTGAGTTCGTTGTACCGGGCTTGCGCCTTTTGCATCTCACTTTGCAGCGCGGCCTCCATGCGTTTCCCTTCACTCTGGAAGCGGTCCGTGCTCTCCTTCACCAGGTCGTACTTCGCCTGCACCGTATCCATGAAGAAGAAGGCGATACGGCCTTTGGCCAGTGCCGCGGTGTCGCGCTGCACGGGTTCCGCTGGCGATGGCATCGTGTCATTCAATTCCGTCAGCTGGCTTTTCAGGACCTTCATCGGCACCCTCGCACGAACGAGGGACCAGACGATGGCCGCAGTCAGCAGTACATTCCAAAAGACGAGAAGAAAAAGCAGGGAACGTTTTGACATGGTGCAAAAAAAGATGGCGCGAAGTTAACCTCCGCGCCATCCATCAATTTCCGTTCCAGCTCAGTGCTGCACGACGAAACGCCCGGTCAGGTTGCGTTGGCCCACGACTACGCGCAAGGCATAGGCTCCGTTGGCCAATGAAGAAGTACGCAACTGCCATTGACCGCCATTGGCCACACCGGTCCCGAACTGCACGAGCTCGCCGCGCGCATCGATCACCTCCCACGACAAATTGCCAGTGGGCAGTCCGGTAAGAGTAAGCATGTCCTGCGCCGGATTCGGCAAGAGTGTGAGTTTGACATTCCCTTGCTCGTGGATCCCTGCGACCAGATCGAGGCTCACGCAACTGGAATCATTGTAAGCATGCGTGTCCGCTGTGGCCGATGTCCAAACGCAGAACTCTCCACTTGCCGCAGTGTCAGCGAGATATAGCGGCGTTGTAAAATTCACGAATGCGGAAGCGCCCGGCTGGATGGGAGCGCCCGTGTAGGTCTGCGTGGTCACCAAGCCGCTGCTGAACTGGTAATGTACCGGAATGTTTGTGACCGTTGAGTTGCCATAGTTCTGTACCAAGGCGCTAACAGGAGTGGCCGCACTGATCGTCTGCCCGTTCGTGATACCGAGAATGCCAGCAACACCCATGTCCACGAAAGGCGCAAGAGCGATCTGCAGACCAATGTGAGGATCCTGAATATCCCGATAGCGGTAGTTCGCCCATATGTGCCCTAGCACCTCATAACTCCTTAGGGAGAAGGGTGGCACGACATCGACCGCAATATTCACAAAGGTCCCTTGCATGTACCATTGCACATAGTAGCCACCGCTAGTGACCTGTATGGGTGTGGTCAAAGGATAGATGTGGTCACCGACGCCGGCATCGGCACCTGAAATGTATGCGCTGTCCAACAAGGTCCCAGGCGCACCGTCAACGCCATCGTCATCGTAGACCTTCATGGTGAACGCTGAACCGATGTTGCTGGAGATCCGAACCGTGGTGCCTGTGATCTGACAGGGATAAGAAGGGGGAATGATGTAGGCCCCCAATCCACCATCACCGCCATTCCAGCCAATGCCTAGGCCATCGTCTGCAGGGCCGGCCCAAGTGACCAAGTTCACACTGGCCGTTGGGTCATACACATCCACTTCGCGCGTTACGGTATTATTGCCAGTACTGTACTCTCCGGTGAGTCCTGTGACAGTGACCACATGTTTGTATGTTCCAGGTGTGGTAGGGATAAAATTCTCCGTAAAGGCCGGATCGATAGTGGAACCTGGGGACATGGTGGCCAAGGGCAGGGTCTCGGTAACAAGGGTGGTACCGTTAGGGGAGATCACTGAGCTGGTAACACTGGCCCCTGAATATTCCTCATTTCCTGTGTTCTGGATACGGGCGAATATCGGCATGGTATCACCCACTGATATGGACGCACCACCGGTGCCGACCACGCCCACCCAAGCCACGGATGCATCCGTGATCTGGAGTAATGGGTTGGCCGGATTGTAGAAACGCACAGCATAGTTCGCGGAGGGGGCCAATGACTGCGAACGAGCCAATCCGATGTCACCCGTCACACTCTCGATGCCGACCACAGGCCCATTGCTCCCGTTCAAACCCGTGCAGCTCTGGTATTGCATGGTGATGGTGCTATCACCCTTATCCATGATCAATTGGAAGGTATTGCTGCCCGTATATCCCGGCGAGCTCGCCGAGAAGAAAGGAACGTCTATCCAGGAGATCACAAGTTGTTGCGGTGTGTCATAGGTGTAGCATTGGCCAGGGTTGCCCACTCCTCCAAAAGTAAAATCCGCCATGTAAGCGGCCATGAAATTGTCCGTGCCTCCCAGCGACGGAAGCGTGGGGAAGGCTGCAGCGATGTTACCAGCATTAAAAGCAACGTAACCATTGCTGCCGATCCATACGTTCTTCACAGTGTACCAGTAGTAGGGCATGTTGCCCGTCATCACCAGTGGTCCAACAACGTTATCATCGCCCAAGCCAGTGACCAATGTGCCATCCGTCGTTATGTCGATCCACGAGTAGATCGGGCCATTGGGATCGGCGCTGTCCTTCCAGATGTAGCCGTATTGGTCCGGGCCACCGGAACCTGCGAGAAGCATGAACGGCAAAAGGACCGCGAGAACGAGAGAGGAAAGTCTGTTCATGTTAGGGGCTATTTGATCGACAAGATAGGCACTCTTGCAGTCCACCGCGCATTACCCGGCTCATGTCGGCAACAACCTTCCGGAAGTAGTGATCACCCTGATGCGGAGCTCGATCCAACCCTACAGGCTCATCAGCTCCTTGAAGCGCAAAGCCTGCCTGCGGCTTACCTCCACCAATTCACCTGTCGTCAATGTGCAATTCAGCCCTCCACTGAACCAAGGTTCGATCTTGTCCACGAAGGAGAGGTTTATCATTTGCTTTCGGTTTGCACGGAAGAAAACGTGCGGGTCCAGTTTCTTCTCGAGGTTGTTCAGAGAACGCAGCACCAAAGGTTTGTTCACATCGAAACGCACGCGCACATAGTTGCCTTCGCTCTCAAAAAGCCGCACATCCTTCAGCGCTACGAACCAGCACTTCTCGCCGTCCTTCAAGAAGATGCGGTCCTCAGGCCCCAACTTGTCCCTCGGCATGGTCTGTTCATCTCCATGCTGGGACAACTTACTTATCGCCGCCTCCAACCTTGCAGGGTCGATCGGTTTCAACAGGTAATCCAGCGCGTTCACCTCGAAGGCCTTCACCGCATGCTCATCGTAAGCAGTGACGAAGACCACCTGCGGCGCAGGATCAAGCGCCTCCAACAGTTCAAAGCCATCGCGCCCCGGCATGTTGATATCCAGGAATAGAAGGTCCGGCTGCAAGGCTGCCACCTGCTGCTCGGCCTCGTCGGCATTCGCAGCCTCACCCACCACGGTGATCTGTTCAAAAGGCTCCAACATGCGCATCAGTTCCTTGCGCGCTAGGCGTTCGTCGTCGATGATCAACGCTTTCATGGTTCCGGAATTAAAGGGTGTCCGTTATCGACCTCGGCGCCGGACGGGAATGGCAAGCGCACCTCGCAAAGGACGGTGCCGCGATCGTTGCGAATATCAAGGCGGGCCTTCTTCCCATAGATGTGGGCCAGACGCTGAATGCTGTTCCTCAATCCGATACCTCCGCCCAAGCCACGTGCCTTCACGTAATGGCCCGTATTGCGCACGGATATCACCATGGCGCGTTCAACGATGTGCGCGCCGATAGAGACCTCACCTCCCTCCTTCTGCCTTGCGATGCCGTGCCGTATCGCATTCTCAACGAGCGTTTGCAACATCATCGGTGGCACTGGTTCACGCTCGAGCTTCGGGTCCACATCAAAATGCACGCGGAGCCGTTCCTCGTACCTCATGGATTCCAGATCGAGGTAGGAACGCACGACGTCGATCTCCTCACCGAGAGGCACAGTGGTCCGTTTTACGGTG
This sequence comes from Flavobacteriales bacterium, assembly GCA_041691695.1. Taxonomy (GTDB): domain Bacteria; phylum Bacteroidota; class Bacteroidia; order Flavobacteriales_F; family PHOS-HE28; genus PHOS-HE28. The sequence continues at coordinate 31,341 of JBEPUG010000004.1, read as the reverse complement.
GCCATGGCGTTGCGAAGAATAGCACTGAGTAGAGTAATGGACCGCTTCGCACGCTCGGGATCCTCCTCTATCAATGCCCTGATACTGTTGAGCGCGTTGAACATGAAATGAGGATTCAGCTGGCTGCGGAGGTTCGCTAACTGGCCCTCCCTGTTGGCCGTTTCCACGCGCAGACCGCGCAATTCCTCCAAGCGACTTCGCACGATATAGTGATAGGCCACATAGACCACGGCCCATACGAAGAGCTGCAGCATCCAGCTGAGCAGGATCTCCAGCAAACGTCGTCCACCCACACCCAGTACCCGCTCAGCGGAAGGGAAGGCGATGTCGTGAAGCCCCGCTTGCAACAGACCAGCTACCATGCCCAGCGCGGCGGCTCCCAGCAATATCCGCAGGAAGAGCCGATCCATGCGTAGGCCCATCCACCCCCATTCCATGAAACACGCCCGGAACACATGGCTGCTCACGATACCGATGCCCGCCATGGCCGCCAGCACGAATGGATATTCCTGCCGGTAAGGGCCAGCCAGCCAAGCGGGCAGGCCCAGCAGGACCATGTAGAAGGTCCACGCCGCCACTTGGGTGGACCAATAGACCAATAGCGTGGGACGTCTTGCCGCCATGGCCGCAAATTACCGGTCTCGCCAGCGTGTATCCATCACCGATCCATGAACGGCAGCAGGGGCCTGTCTCCGGTAGCCGATGGCCACACGTGGGATGGATGTAATTCGGGGATCGCGGTACTTTGCGACTTGACATGAACTTTTTGGGGCACCTCCTCGTATCCGGAAATGACCCGATGACGATCGTCGGCAATTTCATGGCGGATGGCGTCAAGGGACGCGACCTGTCCGCCTATTCCGACGGTCTTCAAAAAGGCATTCGCATGCATCGCCACATCGATAGCTACACGGATACACATCCCTTGACCCTACAAGGGCGGGAGCGTTTGCGTGCACATTGCGGCAAGTATGCGGGAGTGGCACTGGACCTGTTCTACGACCATGCCATCGCCCATCGATGGAATGAACTGAGCGCGGAACCCTTGCCCGATTTCTCCCAACGCATGTATGCATTGCTCACCAAGCATAAGGCGCTGATGCCGGATCGTGCGAGGGACATGCTCCCTTACATGGTCCAACATGATTGGCTGAATATGTATGCTACGATCCCGGGCATCGGGCGTGCTCTTCTCGGCCTTTCGCATCGCACGCCCGCAGGTCCATTGCTTGCTGGCGCCGAACAGGTACTTCAAGCTCATCATGCTGAATTCGAGCGTGAATGTCTTGAATTCATACCGCAACTACGTGCTCACCTGGCTCCGGAAAATGCGTAGCGCAGAACTCCTCGGCACAGGCGGCTTCGTCTTGTTGATGGCCCTCATGGCCGTCCCTCGCGATCCTGCAAAAGAGGCGCATGGCCCCACTGGACCCACTTGGACAAAACCGTCTGTTTCCCGCGACCTTTCCGATGTCCAAAAGGACACCTTGCGCATCCTCGTGCTGCGCGATCCTCTAACATGGGAAGTACGTCCAGGGGCAATGACAGGTCTTGAATGGGAGTTGTTGGAGCGATTCGCCAAGCGACTTCATCTGCCGGTGCTGGCTGTTCCCGTCTCGGATCCGGATAGTATGCTTGCCATGTTGCAGAACGGCCGGGGCGATATCATCGCCGCCCAGCTCTCACCGGGTGGATGGGCAGCACCGTACGTAGCCTGTACCCAGTCCTACCGCCGCGTGGCGTCTGCTCGGGCTGTCACGCGCATGGTGGGTGTGGACCATCCGACGGAGACCACATTCGCCAACAGTGATACCCTCCTCGTCAGCCGCTGGTCGCCTTTCTTGGATACCCTTGGCCGCCTCACGGTGGGCGATACTACATGGGTCGCCAGGATCACTCCCATGACGCCACAGCAGCTCTTGGACAGCGTTGCCATCGGGCGCCAGAACGATATTCTGATAAGCGATGCCTGCGGTTCCCTGGAGGCCAAGCGACTGCCCTTGATCCAGTTCAAAGCCCGCGTGGGCCGCTCCGTTCCGCTGGTATTCGGCGTTCGAACCAATAGTGAGCATTTGCTTCACGCCTTGGATACTTGGTTGGCCTTGGCCCCTGAATACGAGGCACGGAAAGCAATGATCGCGGCATACGACAACGGCCTGGATACGCGCGGGCCGATCCGCTCCTTCACGAGTGTGGCCGCCGGATCGGACGCCATATCACCCTATGACAGCCTCTTTCAGGCGCATTCCGACAGCCTTTCCTGGGACTGGAAATTACTGGCCGCCGTGGCCTTCAAGGAATCCAGCTTTGACACCGCCGCTGTTTCCTACATGGGCGCTGGCGGCCTGATGCAGATGATGCCGGCCACCGCAGCGCTTATGGGCGTAACTGCGGAAAGCGGGCTTGATGGCCACATCCAAGGCGCTTCACGCTACCTCGGAAAACTGGATGCGATATGGCGTTCCGAGATCCCTTCGCCTTCCCAACGTTTGAAGTTCGTGCTGGCGGCATATAACGCAGGACCAGGCCACGTAAAGGATGCGCAACGATTGGCCAAGCAACTCGGCCTCGATCCCGATCGCTGGGACAACAATGTGGACCGTGCCATCGTCCTGCTGAACCGGCCGGATTTCTACACCCTCCCCTTGGCGCGCTCCGGCTATTGTCGGGGGCAGGACACATACTGGTATGTGCGCGACGTGGTGACACTCTTCGCGTGGATGCGTGGGAAGGACCTCCGCTGACCGCAGCGAACTCCCTTGATCTTCAAAAATAACGAAGCCCTTCCCGGACCGGGAAGGGCTTCACTCATTAGGAGCAAGGGCTATTTGCCCAGTTTCTGCATCTCCGCGTCGAAGGTCTTCTTGAACTTCTCATAATCGTAATCCACCTTCAGTTTGTCATCCGCGCTGAGGCGCTGGTTGTATGCGGCGAGCAGGTCCTGTGCGCTAAGCTCGATGGCCACATAGGTCTTGTAATTGCCTGTGGCGTCGACACGCACGGTCTTCTCGCAGATGGTCTTCGTCCCGGCCATTTGTTGGTCCACCACCTCGCGGGAAAGTCCCTCGAAGCGGGTGGCCACCTCTTCCTTGTTGTTCAGCTCGCTGCTGTTCACATAGTTATCGATCACGGTCTTCACCTGCGTATTGATCGCGCTGGCCAAGGCGGCGCGAGCGTTGGACATCGCCTTCTTAGCGGCGGTGGCCTGGTCCATGCTTTCACCTAGGCTGTTGGCACGGAAGTTCTTCTCGTCGGTGAAATACTCAGGCCCGGAGCAGAGCACGTTCACTTCTGTTTCACCGGTAGGTGCCTTCGCAGCTTCGGCGGCTTTCTTCTTGCTTCCGCAGGCACTCAGGCCGCCCATGACCATCACGGCCGCAACGGCGATGGAAAAGGTCTTATTCATCGTAGAGGTTCTCATGGTCGATAGGTGTTGGTGGTTGTGTTGTGATCTTGCTTTCCAATGCTGTGCCAAAGTCCGAAAGTAGCCGTCATTGCTGAAGGATGGCGTTCATCAGCGCAGGCACCAGATCATTGCCAAGGCCTTGGCCCGCTTTCTTGTATGCGTCCAGACCCGCCTTGATGTAGGTCAGTTGGATGCCTTTCACGCTCTGCCGTCCTCCTTCATAGATCGTTTCGCCGCTCTTCCGGTCGCGAATGGTGACCGAGGCATCCAGGTTGGCCGTAAAAAACCCATTGCTCTCCCCCATCTCATGCGTGTCGGCGGTGACCATCATCTCCATATCGGCATCCGTGGGTTTGTCGGTGAAACGGAATCCTTGTGAGGTAAGCGCTTCCTTGATCGCCAATGTGAAACCTGCATCCGCCAGCGGTTGTCCGAGGTTCTTCTCGCTCGACCGGGTGAACACCTTCGGCATCGTGCGATCGATCGGCACATGTGCTTCCGGAATGGTGAGGCTGCCCACCAATGGGGTGGTGAAAGTCGGGTCCAGGTCCTTGCTTACCAAGGCATTCATATCGGGTCTCACCACCATTTCGGGCGCGTTAGCAGCAAGGTCCACGCGTTGAACCGTCGTGCGGGCGTGGCCTTCCGCATCCGTGTTGCGGCTCTCGGTGATCGCGCCGCTTATACCGGGATAGGTGGTTACGATCGGCAGCTGGGCCAGTGCATGTCCGCCTTCAGCGTAGGTCGCAGTGATCAGCATTTCCCGTTTGAAATGGTTGGCATAATCCAGTGCACATCGCTTTGGAAGCACTGCCAATCGCACGCCGCTGGTCATGGCTTGCAGGTCCGTAAAGAGTTGGTTCGCCAAGGACAACGACTTGCCATCCGCGTTCACTTGGTCACTGTCCCCCCAGTAGTCCTTCATCGCGATCAAAGCACGCAGGTCCTGATCGAAGGCGCTCTTGAGATCACCGCCGGACAAGCTGGTCTTGGCGTGGGAATAGAGGTCCGTGGCCTGGTCGATCGCCTTCTGCTTGCGGCCCGCCTTCAGTCGCGCATAGTCCGCCTTGTTCAATCGATAGTAGGTCCAGTAGGTGTTGGTGCCGTCATAGCTGTCCACCAGTTCGTATCCCTCCAACTGTTCATTCGTGCGGGTCTTGATGGTACTGGTGTACTGCTCATCGAAGCTCTGCTTGCGATCCAAGGTGTAGAGAAGGCTGTTGCCCTCCACCGTAACGCTGATCTCACTGGCCAGATCGTTGAGCGCGTTCTTCTTCGCGGTCTCCAAATAGTCCGCACGGCCCTTGGGGCACTGGCCGATGCCGATGTAGTAGGTATCCGTAACGGGCCGGGAGCGCACCCAAGCGGGCAGTTCGGCCTCCTTGTTCACCGGGACCTCAACTTGCGTGGCGACCTGTTTGGACTTGCATGCACCAAATAGCAAGATCACCAACAAAAGGCCGCATAGAACGGGCAAGGCCGAATAGGAAAATGAAACCGCCTGCCGCTGCTTCGCTCCGCATGGCCGTTGACGGAATGTGATCATGGAAGTTTATTGGCCAAGACCTGTTCAATGGCCGCCGCCATATTGGCTGATGTGGAGCGGAGCGCTTCATTGCCAAGTTGCGCTACAGGCTTCACTTGCTGGTTCCCTTGAAGCAAACCGGAAAGGTCGCGTCGAGCGCTGGAAGCCGTGTTCACATTTCCATTCAACATGGGGAACAACGCATTGGCATTTCCCGAATAGGTGGCGTAGCTGGCATGGTCGGAAGCCTGCTGGTCGATCACCTTGCTCATGAGCACCTCGCCTGTTTCCAAGGAGACCAGCTTGTAACTGAAGGATACGGTGGCGATGTTCTCCTGATAGTATTCCGTGTACTGCACGGGCTTGTACTTGGTCACGGCGGTATACTGGTTCGTCTCCTTGTTGAGCTGTTTTTCCTGATAGCTCTCATAGCCATTCCTGACGTTTGAACGCAGCTTACCGGGTTCTTCCTGGTATGCGATCACCGTGCCCATGATCACCGCCTGCGCGCCCACCAACTTGCCCGCACTGACGGCGGTGCTCTCGTCCACCACGCCACTCATGCCAAGGCGCTGCTCATCGAGGATCTTCTGGATGTTGTCCCGGTCCACTACCGTGAGAAAAGGATCATTCAAACCAGTGAGCGCCTCAGTGGCATAGGCCTGCAGGCTCGCCGCCTCGGCAGCGTGGCTTCGCCGTCCATCGGAGGCCACACCGAAGGGTAGGACCGCGATGGCATACCGGCCTTTCTCAACACATTGTTGGCGTAACGCAGGGGCATCCTTGTAGGCGGCCGCTTTGGCGATCACTTTGTCCAGGTCCTCATACGCCTTTCGATACTGCCCTGCGGCCAATGCTGCTTTTCCGGAGATGTATAGCGGCTCCAAGTAGGCAACTTGCTGTAGGCTTCCAGCATCCTTGTAGCCGGGTTCCAGTTTACCGATCTTGGCAAAAACAGTCTCGGCCGTCGTATAGTCCTTCTGGTCCAACAGCGCATGGCCTTGCGTGTACAGTTGCACCAGGTATTCGCCTTTCACCTGTTTGAAGTCGGTCGTGTAGCTGTCCGGAATATCAAGGCTCACACCGGCCCGTTGCACGCGATCCTGAAAATCCTTGGCATCCAAGTATGCGTTCACGGCGGCCTCCTTGTCAGTATCCATATTGAAAGCCTTGAAGAAGATGCCGAGCTTGTCGTTCAGCACCTGTTGGCCGGTCTTCTTCAGGCCGATCAAGGCATCCACATTCTTCGCGTTGCGAACCGCGCTTTGCAGGTACATCTCCGATGCTTCAGCATACATCCCATTGGCCTCGAGTTTCGCTCCTCGTTTGGAGAAGGACCTCGAACCCGTGCAAGAGAGCACAAGCAGTAGCGCTGCAAGGCCGGTGGTGGAGGCAAAGAGCTTCATGCCGATAGATGGTGGTTGGCGAATGTAATTCCGCGCACCCTTGGCAATCGCTGTGCCATCGGGACCATTCATACACGGCATCCCGTGGAAAGTTGCCTTACGCATCCGCGCATCCGGTCCAGTTGGTCCGCTCCCCCCGTCACTCAACCGTTCATGTAGGGACCTTAGGCGCATCCCTCATGCCCGGTACTTTCGTACCATCCAAGAGCATGCTGCAACTGACGAATATCCGCAAGGCCTATCACATGGGGAGCAACATGCTCCAAGTGCTCAAGGGCGTAGACCTCAAAATCCGCACAGGGGAGATGGTGAGCATCATGGGCTCCTCGGGCTCTGGAAAGAGCACGCTGTTGAACATCATCGGCATCCTCGACAACGCGGATAGCGGGGAATATTTGTTGGACGGCGTACCGATCAAGGACCTCACGGAGACGCGAGCCGCGGAACTACGCAGCAAGTACATCGGTTTCGTATTCCAGAGCTTCAACCTGATCTCCTTCAAGAACGCGATGGAGAACGTGGCGCTGCCGCTATACTACCAAGGCGTGCCGCATCGCAAACGCAACGAACGCGCTGTGGAGATGCTCGCCAGCGTGGGCCTGCGGGACTGGGCGCACCACATGCCGAACGAAATGAGCGGCGGTCAGAAACAACGCGTTGCCATTGCGCGTGCATTGATCGCGGATCCGAAGGTGATCCTTGCTGACGAACCCACCGGCGCCTTGGACAGCACCACCAGCAACGAGGTGATGGAGTTGCTGATGAAGGTGAACCGCGAATTCGGTATGACGGTCGTGATCGTAACGCACGAGCCGGATATTGCCGCACAGACCCAGCGCATCATCCGCTTAAAGGATGGCGAGATCGAAAGCCACGACGGCGAACCGATAATCGAGACGGAGCATGTTCGACGCTGAAAAGTGGGCGGAGATCTTCGACACCATCAGCAAGAACAAGTTGCGGACGGTGCTCACCGGCTTCAGTGTGTTCTGGGGGATCTTCATGCTGATCATCCTACTGGGCGCTGGCCAAGGATTGAGCAATGGTTTCAGCTACAATTTTCGGAATACGGCAAAGAACACGATCGATCTATATGGCGGGGAGACCACCAAGCCCTGGCAGGGCCTCGCAGTGGACCGTTCGATCCAATTGGATACGCGGGACGTGGATGCTTTGCGCACCGCCATCCTTGGCCTTCAGCATATCACGGGCAACCTGCGTGTTTGGCGCGGAGAGAGCCAGCTGAGCCGCGGCAAGAACTACGGCAACTTCACTATCAGCGGAGTGACGCCCGAGTTCACCGCTCTGCAGGATCAACAGATCCTCGAGGGCCGCTTCATCAACCAGGCGGACCAAGTGCAGACGCGCAAGGTGATCGTGCTAGCCGAGGACTCACGCGATGCGCTCTTCAAGGGGGAAGACCCCATAGACCAATGGGTGCAGGTGAACAACATCCCATTCCAGGTGGTGGGCGTGTACAAATTCGAAAGCAGTGGCCGCGGAATGGGCCAGAACAGCCAGGTTTTCATCCCCCTCAGCGTGGTGCAACGCGTGTTCAATGCGCAACAGAGCGTGGATAAGATCACCTTCAGCTTCGCCGACGGTTCGCTCTTGGGAGCAGAACAGGCTGCGGATCGGGCGGTAGCAGTACTCTCCACACGCCATCACTTCGACCCAACGGATGAACAAGCGGTCTATGTCAATAACAACGTGGAGAACGCGGAGACCTTCGGAAAGATCTTCGGTGGGATCAACGCGTTCCTGTGGATCATCGGGATCGGCACCATCGTGGCGGGCATCGTAGGTGTGAGCAACATCATGCTGATCGTGGTGAAGGAGCGCACCAAGGAGATCGGTATCCGAAAGGCCCTCGGCGCCACACCCGCGAACGTGACAGGGCAAGTGATCATGGAAGCGGTCTTTGTCAGTGCCATGGCCGGCTACTTTGGGCTCGTCTGCGGTGTGGGTCTCTTGGAATCCGTGGCGAAGTTGATTCCCGGCAATGAGATGTTCAGGGATCCTACCATCGACATCAGTGTAGCACTTTACGCCACGGCCGTACTCATCGTGGCAGGGGCCTTAGCGGGGCTTATCCCCGCAAGAAGGGCTGCGTCCATACGCCCCATAGAAGCACTCCGTGACGAATGAGGAGTGTTCACCACAGAGGCACAGAGGCACAGAGAAGCGCAAATCGTTCTCTGGAACATTCGTCTTGCGATCGTCTGTTGAGGATGGCCCGGATCACCTCCGCGCCTTTGCGCTTCCACAACGGGAACGGCCTCTTTCTTTTGTCAATGCCTCCACACATTCTCGGCCAAAAACCAAACGCATTCCCTGTGCCTCCGTGTCTCTGTGGTAAGAAGCCAAACGCATTCTCCACGCCTCCACGCCTCCGCGGCAAAACTCTCCTCCTCCATGTTCGATAGGGAACGCTGGAGCGAGATCTGGATGACGCTGAGTCGCAATAAGCTGCGCAGCGGCCTCACCATGTTCGGCGTGTTCTGGGGCATCTTCATGCTGGTGATCATGCTCGGCATGGGAAGGGGCCTGAGCAACGGTGTGCTCGGCGGTTTCCAAGGCTGGGCAACGAACAGCTTCTTCATCTGGACGCAGAGCACCTCGCTTCCGTACGATGGTTTCCAGCGTGGTCGGCAATTTGAATTCGACAACAGCGACATTGCAACGATACAGGCTGTGGAAGGGGTTGAATATGTGGAGCCTGGTATACAGCTCGGCGGATACCGCGGTGCCAACAATGTGAACTATAAGGACAAGAATGGCGGCTTCAGCGTGAAGGGCGACCTTCCGACCGTGCTCGAATTCAAAGCGGCCGACATCCCTGAAGGACGCTTTCTCAATTGGAAGGATGTGCGCGACGAGCGCAAGATCTGCGTGATCGGGCCGGACGTTGTGAAGTCGCTCTTCGGCTCGGAGGCACCCTTGGGCAAATACATCCGCATCCAAGGCGTCTACTTCCAAGTGGTGGGCATACAGATCCCGAAGGCCAATGCCATGCACGACGATGGCGAGGGAAGCGTGATCTACATCCCGTTCACCACCTTCCAAAAGGCCTTCAACAGCATGAACCAGGTGGGGTGGTTCAGCATCAGTGCCAAGCCAGGCGTGAAAGCCGCAGACCTGCAAACGAAGGTGAAGCTGGTGATGGCCAAGCGCCACAAGGTGGACCCGAACGACGCGCTGGCATTCGGCGGATTCAATATGCAGGACATGTTCGATAAGATGAGCATGCTGTTCATTGCCATCGCGGCCTTGAGCTGGTTCGTCGGCACGCTCACCTTGATCGCTGGCGTCATCGGCATCAGCAACATCATGCTCGTGATCGTAAAGGAGCGTACCAAGGAGATCGGTGTGCGGCGAAGTATCGGCGCCCGGCCCGGTAACATCACCGGACAGATCATGCTGGAGGCGCTCACGCTCACATTTATTGCCGGCTATTTCGGGCTTCTATCCGGGATCGGATCTTTGCAGGCCATCAATAGCATGCAGATCGACTCTGGCTTCTTCAGCCATCCGGAAGTAGATCTAAGCGTGGCTCTTGTCGCCCTTACCGTTCTCATCATCAGCGGTCTGATCGCAGGATACGTCCCTGCGCGCCGCGCACTTAGTATCAAACCTGTAGACGCATTAAGGGCTGAATAGGAGCGGACGATAAACCCCTATTCGGCCCACCCTCCACATACCCGCCCTCAACGGCCCAACGAGAACCACCAAACCCCTTCGCCGAGCTTCGGCGCTTCAAGAATGAAAAAAGCCCTCAAGTACATCCTGCTGATCCTGCTCGGCGTGCTCTTCATATGGACGCTCTGGTTCCTCTATCAGAAGAGTGTGACCACACCGCCGAAATTCAACGTGGTGAAGCCCAAGGTGCAAACGATCATCAAAAAGACCGTGGCCAACGGCACCATCGAACCGCGGCAGGAGATCGACATCAAGCCCGTTGTAAGCGGAGTGATCCGCACACTCTATGTGGTGGCCGGGCAGAAAGTGAAGGCGGGAGACCAGCTTGCGCAGATCCAGATCGTTCCGGACATGCTCTCGCTGAACCAGGCCGAAAGCCGCGTGAGCAGCGCCGAGATCTCGGTGACCAATGCGCAATTGAACTACGACCGCAACAAGCCACTGGCCGACAACGGCGTGATAGCGGCAAGCGAGATGCAGACCTATGACATCGCGTTACGCAACGCGAAACAGGAGCAAGGGGCGGCACAGGACGCGTTGCAACTCGTGCGCGACGGTATCAGCAAAAGCAGTGGCAGTTCCAGCAATACAATCGTGCGCAGCACCATAACTGGCATGGTGCTGGACGTGCCGGTCAAGGTGGGCAGTAGTGTGATCGAGCGGAACAATTTCAATGAGGGCACCACCATCGCGACCATAGCGGATATGAACGACCTCATCTTCAAGGGGAACGTGGACGAGAGTGAGGTAGGCAAGGTGCGGATCGGCATGCCTGTGGTTATTACCGTTGGCGCCATCGACAGCGCCTCTTGGGATGCACAACTGGAATATATCGCGCCGAAGGGCGTGTTGACCAATGGCGCCATTCAGTTCGAGATCCGCGCGGCTGTGAAGGTGAAGGATGGCCAGACCTTGCGCGCCGGCTACAGTGCCAATGCGGACATCGTGCTGGCACGCCGCGACAGTGTGGAGAGCATACCCGAGAGCGTGATCACTTTCAACAACAAGGGCGACAGCGCCTTCGTGGACATGAAGGACGGCTTGGATTGGAAGAAGACCTATGTGAAGACCGGCCTCAGCGACGGAGTGAACATCGAGGTACTCGGCGGAATTTCAGATACCACTTCACTCAAGGGCGCCGTGAAGTCGGAAGAGGAAATGAAACCAGCGAAGATGCGCATGTAGACCTATAGGTCACTACCAACGCAACACTGCACTGCGCAGGCCATGTCATCTCAAACGGTGTGTTTCTTCCTGCTGAAACTTCCTCCCCAATTTTAGCCTAATACCATCAGCGACCATTGGATAGTACATCAATGGCCGGTCACATTTGGACTTACGGGTACTGCATCCTTTGCGACCTTCCTTCTGATCTTTGCGCGTGACCTCTGTCTGCTCGTCAGGACCCACCACTCATTACATGCACCTCTTCCACTGCCCTGATCTTGGACCCGCGCTCGCAGAGCTTCCGGAAGAAGAAGCGCACCATGCGGTGAATGTGCTGCGGCTATCCGCCGGAAGTATCATCGGCTTGCTCGATGGCAACGGCAGCTACGCGGAAGCCGAATTGGTAGAAGCCACGAAGAAGCAGTGCACTGCGCGCATCCTACGGAAGGAGACCGATGGTCCCGAACGAAATGCGCGTATCCACCTCGCTGTAGCGCCCACCAAGCAGATGGAACGCTTCGAATGGTTCTTGGAGAAAGCCACGGAGATCGGAGTGGACCGAATCACTCCACTGCTCACGCATCGCACGGAACGCGACAAGCTCCGGACCGACCGCATGGAAAAAGTGCTGATCGGCGCTATGAAGCAGAGCCAACGCCGCTGGTTGCCGAAACTGGACAAGTTGACCAAGCTGAAGGACCTGGAAATAAGTAACGCTCAACAGAAAATCTTCGGTTGGTGCGAAGGAGAACACGTCGACCTCACATCCGCCTATGACCCGAAGAAGCACGCGTTGATGGTGATCGGGCCCGAGGGCGATCTCTCTCCTGAGGAAGCGGAAATGCTGATGGCACAGGGCTTTCAAGCGGTAAGTCTCGGAAGGGCACGCCTGCGCACCGAGACGGCCGCTATCGCTGCGTGCGCGTGGATGAGCTTCGCGCAGAGATAGGTAAGGGTAAATTGGGAAAGGGTGTAATGGACGTGAAGTAGGTAATGGAGGTAAGTGCCGCCTCCTTGACATCCCTTACCTCCTTTACTTCCCTGTCCTTCTTCACCTCACCCACCCACAAGATCCCACCTCACCGACTTAACTCCGATCTTTGCACTATGCGTCCGTTCCTGCTCTCCTTCTCCATTCTACTAGGTATTTCCGTCTTCGCGCAAGGAACCTACCAGATCGCAGTGATGAAATACAACGGAGGTGGTGACTGGTACGCCAACCCCACCGCCGTGCCCAACCTCGTTCAGTTCTGCAACGAGCACCTGGGCATGGACATCAACACCGAGGTGCCGAACGTGGATGTAGGCAGCCCCGACATCTACACCTATCCATGGCTTGACGTTACCGGACACGGCAACATCACTTTCAGTCCGCAGGAGGCGGAGAACCTGCGGAACTACCTGATCGGTGGTGGCTTCCTGCATGTAAGCGACAACTACGGCATCGACAAGTTCCTGCGGCCCGCAATGAAAATGGTGTTCCCCGAACTGGACTTCGTGGAGCTGCCCTTCGCAGATCCTATTTATCACCAGAAATTCGACTTCCCACATGGCCTGCCGAAGATCCACTTCCACGACGGTCTGGCCGCGCAGGGCTTCGGCCTCATCTGGAAAGGACGCCTCGTCTGCTTCTACGATTACCAATGCGACCTCGGTGATGGTTGGGAGGACCATGACGTGCACAACGACCCTCCCGAGAAGCACATCGCCGCATTGCAGATGGGCGCGAACATGGTTCAATACGTGTTCGGGGGAGGGTCCAATTGACAAACATCCATTTGTGCGGTTGTCCGTTCAGCACTCTGCCAACTGCATTGATCACAACTGATCCGTCCTCTTCTTCCTCATCTTCATGTTCAGCAGTTCCACGCCGAAGCTGAACCCCATGGCCACGTAAGCATAGCCCTTCGGGATCTTGCTATGGTGGAACGGCTCCAGCCCTTCGAAGAAAAGCATGAAGCCCACCAGCACCAAGAAGGAGAGGGCGAGTATTTTGAATGTCGGGTTCTTGTCGATGAAGGCACTGATCCCCTTGGCGAAATAGAACATGATGATCATGGCGACCACCACAGCTAGGATCATCACCTCCACATGTTTGCCCAGACCGATGGCCGTCAGGATGCTATCGAAAGAGAAGATGGCATCCATCAATACGACCTGAACCATCAGCGCGCTGAAACTCCTGGTCTTCACATTGGTCGAGATCTCCGGATCTCCTTGGATGCGGTCATGGATCTCCATTACGGCCTTGTAAAGCAAGAAGATCCCGCCGCAGAACAAGATCACATGGCGAAGAGAGAATCCATCCCCAGCGATATTGAAAAGCGTGGTCTCTCCGTGCTTCATCAACGTGGTAAGCCCGATCAAAAGGCCGCTCCGCATCAGTATTCCGAAGATCACCCATAACCGACGCCCTTGCTTGCGATCCTCCTTCGGCATACGCCCAAGGATCAGGCTCACGAAGATCACATTGTCGATGCCCAATGCGATCTCCAGCATTGCCAATGTCACCAAGCTGACCAAGGCACTGAACGTGAAAAGCTCATCGACGGGAGTCATGCACTGCTTTTCTATTGGATCGATCCCAGAATAGCACTGGAGACCTCTTTAGGACGTGTCAATACCATGATGTGTTCGCCGCCATGTATCACATGGTCCACTGGGAATCGAATGGGGATCACGTGATCGGCATCACCGTGGATGCGCACTGTCGGGCCTTCCCATCGCGAACCTTTCCATTGCATCACGGCCTCGAGACCGCGGCGGATCTTTGCAGCGGTCTGCTCCGTCGCCATGTCCCACAGCAACCGATCAATGTCGCGCGGCCGCCGACCGAGCATGTGTTTCAGCGGCCATGTGGCGCGCATGGTGAAGGATCCGATCATCCATGAGAGTCCCAAGAGATCAGCAAGATGCACATGCCATGGCCATTCCTTCGGCCGGGTCCATGTGGAGATGAGGATGACCTTTTCCGGCTTCGTCATCAACGCGAGTTCCTGCGCCACCATGCCGCCCATGCTCACACCTGCGATCGCATGCCGTTGGGTAGCATCCACGTCGGCACGCATGGCCTTCGCTAACTCTTCCAAGGTGCATCCCTTCGGAAAGGGCGGCCATTCCAGGAACTTCACCTCATGGCCTGGCAATTCGATCCGGGAGAAGAGCCGCTTGTCGCAGCCCACGCCGGGAAGGAAGTAGACGGTCATCGGTGATCTGCTTAGAGGGCTTGGAGCGCCAGCTTCGAGTTGGCGCTCCAAGCCCTCCCTGATGGTTGTCATTCCGGGCCTGACCCGGAATCACGCAAAGGTCCACCCGAATTCTCTTTCATCGCCTGCTGATAGTATCCTTTGGGCGGGTCAGCTAGATCAAACCAACCGGAATAGTCCCAATGCGCGCTGAGATCACTCCAGTCCGGGTTGTTCTTCTCGATCAATTCGTCCTTCCAAGCCCGCTTCCAATTCGTCAACTGCGTTTCACGGGCAATGGCCAGATCGATGTCATTGAACTCCTCCATGTGGGCCAGCTTCCAACATTGGTAGCGCCACGTAAAGGACTCTTCACTCCTGCCGGTGCGATGATCGAAGACCCGCTGCTGGATGTCGTTGGTCACACCGGAGTACAATGCGGTGTTCCCTTTGTTCGTCATCATATACACCCAGTATTGATGAGCCTTCATTTGCATTCTCGCGATTCCGGCTCAAGGCCGGAATGACACCGCGTAAAGTAAGCAGGGCGGCCAAATGCGCCGCCCTGCTTACCGATTCCACACGTCGGACGATCAGACGATCAGACGATCCGATGATCGAACGAACTGAAGCGCCTTCTCCATCAGGTCGTGCATAACCACGTCCTCCTGAACGAATGGCACTTGCTTGCGGAATGCGCTGTGTAGCGCCTCGATCGCCTTGGATGACTTGCTCGGCCTGCGGAATTCCAAGGCCTGCGCCGCGTTGAAGAGTTCGATCGAGAGGATCCGTTCCACATCCTCCGCGACCGCCCAGGTCTTGAGCGCGGCCGCTGCACCCATGCTCACGTGGTCCTCTTGTCCATTGCTGCTGTCGATAGTGTCCACACTGTTCGGCATGCAGCGATGCTTGTTCGCACTGACGAGCGATGCCGCCGCATACTGCGGGATCATGAAACCGCTGTTCAAACCGGGGTGTGCCACGAGGAACGCTGGTAAACCGCGCTGGCCGTTGAGCAACTTGTAGGTGCGGCGCTCACTGATGCTTCCGAATTCTGCGAGGGCGATCGCGAGGAAGTCCAACGCCAACGCCAACGGCTGACCATGGAAGTTCCCGGCGCTCACGATCAGGTCCTCATCGTCGAAGACCGTAGGATTGTCCGTCACCGATTCGAGCTCACACTCCACCACGCGCTCCACGTATGCGATCGCATCGCGCGAGGCACCATGCACTTGCGGTATACAGCGGAAGGAGTAAGGGTCCTGCACATGCTTCTTCACGCGTTTGGCGATCGCGCTTCCTTTGAGCAGTTCGCGCATGTGGCCCGCCACCACAGCCTGTCCGGGATGCGGACGCACCGCGTGCACCGAAGCATTGAAGGGTTCCATCCGTCCATCGTACGCATCAAGTGACATGGCGGAGATGACATCGGCGATGTGCGCGAGCCGGTTCGCCTTCAGTGTGAGCAACGAAGCAAAGGCGCACATGAACTGCGTGCCGTTCAAGAGCGCGAGGCCTTCCTTGGGTCCAAGTTCCAGCGGCGCCCAACCCAATTGCTTCAGCGCCTTCGCGGTCTTCATGCGCTTGCCATCCAACATCACTTCGCCCAAGCCGATCAGCGGAAGTGCGAGGTGTGCGAGTGGCGCCAGATCGCCGGAAGCGCCGAGCGAGCCGCGCTCATACACCACCGGCAGCATATCTGCATTGTACATGTCGATGAGGCGCTGCACCGTAGCAGGCGCCACCGCACTGTGCCCAAAAGCCATGTTCTGCACCTTCAGCACGAGCATCGCGCGAACGATCTCCGCAGATACCGGGTCACCGGTTCCGCAGGCGTGGCTCATCACAAGATTCTTCTGAAGCTGAGCTAGCTTGTTCTTCGGAATGCTGGTATCGGCCAAGGATCCAAAGCCCGTATTCACACCATAGATCGGCGCGTCACTTTTCTTCAGGCGATCACGCAGGTAGGCGTGGCAGCGTTTCACCGCTACCGTTGCCTCCTTGCTGAGTGCGATGGAACTGCGGGTGGAAAGGATATGATGAAGTTCGGCGAGTTCGAGGCCGATGGTGCCAATTAGGTGGGGCTTCATGGGTTTGGTTTTGTCGACCCAATGGGTCGACGGTACAGTGCTCAAGAGATGGTGCTTAGGAGATCTTCGGCCTTCACCGCTTTCTGCTCTCCGGTCTTCATGTACTTTACGGTGATGATGCCTTGCTTCATCTCGTTCTCTCCGATAATGGCCACGAAGGGAATGCCTTTGTCATCGGCGTATTTGAATTGCTTGGCCATCTTCACGGCATCGGGATAGAGCTCGGCCGCGATGCCCGCTTCGCGCACCGTGCGCAGGAGTTTCAAGCAGTGCATGGCCTCCTTCTCGCCGAAGTTCGCGAAAAGCAGCTTGGTGCTTTCACCCAGTTCCGCCGGGAATTTGTTCGTCTCCAGCAGCACGTCGTAGATACGGTCCGCGCCGAAGCTGATGCCCACGCCGCTCATGTTCTTTAGGCCGAAGATGCCGGTGAGGTCGTCGTAACGGCCACCTCCGCAAATGCTGCCGGGCATGCTTCCTTCCAATGCCTTCACCTCGAAGATGGCGCCGGTGTAATAGTCGAGGCCTCGTGCGAGTGTCGGGTCGAATTCCAACTTGGCATTCCGCATTCCGCCAACCGCCTCGAAGATGAATGACAGGTTCTTCAAGCCTTCCATAGCGACCGGGGAAGCAGCCAACCACTGCTCCAATTGCGGGCGCTGTTGCTTCCAATCACCTGTCAGCGCGAACAACGGGGCGATGCGCGCGATGGCCTCATCAGAGATTCCTTTGACACGCATCTCCTGCTCCACTTTGTCCCGACCGATCTTGTCCAACTTGTCGATCGCCGTTACCATGTCGACCACCTTTTCGGGCTGCCCACTGATGGCCGCAATGCCGCTAAGCACTTTTCGGTCGTTGATCTTCACCGTCACCTGCAGATCGAAAGCGGTGAACACATCGTCGAAGAGTTGCACGAGTTCGACCTCGTTCAACAATGACGTGCTTCCGATCACATCCGCATCACATTGGTAGAACTCGCGATAGCGGCCTTTCTGGGGCTTATCCGCGCGCCACACCGGTTGGATCTGGTATCGCTTGAAGGGAAAGGTGATCTCGTTCTGGTGTTGCACCACATAGCGCGCAAAGGGTACCGTGAGATCGTAGCGCAGCGCCTTTTCGGAAAGTTCCGCAGCCAGTTTTCCGGAGTGAATCTCCTCGCCTTTCACCAACGATTCCTTCACCTGCGAGGACACGGATCGCCAAGCATCCCCGCTGTTCAGCACTTTGAAGATCAGCCGATCGCCCTCCTCTCCATATTTACCGGTGAGCGTATCGAGATTCTCCATCGCCGGGGTTTCTAGCGGAAGGAAGCCGTACTTCCTAAAAACCTGTTCGATCGTGCCAAAGATGTACTTGCGACGCAGCATCTCTTGCGGGGAGAAGTCGCGCGTGCCTTTGGGTGTGGAGGGCTTTTGTGCCATGGCGGCGAAAGTACGGCGCACATGAAACGAGGTACGAAAGCATGGGCGGTAGATGGCCCTACTTCAACCCCTGCCGCGCGAATTCCATGCAGAGCGCGGCGGCGGCAGCGGCCACGTTCAACGACTCGGCCTTCCCTAAGCGCGGCACCGCGATGGAGTTTCCGCATGTCGCTTTCACATCTTTGGAAAGGCCGTGCGATTCGCTGCCGAGCACCAGTACAGCGGGTCGAGCGAGTGTGGCCCGGAACACATCTTGGCCCGATGCTTCCGCCAGATAGATCTGCACTCCCGCTTCTGCAGCTTTTCTCAACTGTGCGGCAAGTTCCAAGTAGTCGACCTTCACGCGGAACAACGAACCCATGCTGGCCTGCACGCACTTCGGATTGTACACCTCTACGCATTCAGCGGAACACCACAGTTGCGAAATGCCGAACCAATCCGCGATGCGGAGCAAGGTGCCGAGGTTGCCCGGATCGGAGATACCGTCCAGCGCCAGCACCAACTCATCGACTTGTGGAAGTTCAACGACCAGCGCCTTCGGCATGCGCACTACGGCCACTACTTCGTTACCCTGTTGGAAGGTGCCCATGCGTTCCAGCTCGTGCGCCGGGGAAATGATGGCGTGCGGTAGTTGCATCGCTTGTGCCACTTCTTCGGTGGAATGGACTTCAACTACCTCATACGCGCATGTGAGCAACTCCGCGACCAGCTTCCTGCCTTGGACCAGAAACAGCCCTTCGGCCTCACGCACCTTCCGCTGGTGCAATGCACGCACACGCTTCACTTGGGCAGGTCCGCTCATTTGCCGGATATCTTCGCGCGCTGTTGCATGGTCTTCCTCGGAAAGCCGCGCAAAGTAGCCGACCGAACGCCTTTCGTGCGCACGAGCAAGGTCCATATCCCGTTACTGATCGCCTCCTTGGCGGTGCTTTCCGCCTGCAATCCCACCAAGCGGGTGCCACAAGGCCAGTACCTGCTGATGAAGAACAGGGTACACGTGAATACCCCGGAGATCTCCGACCCGGAACTGCTGGCCATCGTGAAGCAAAAGCCCAACAACAAGGTGTTGGGCCTGCGGTTCTATTTGACCCTCTACAATTTGAGCGATCCGGGAAAGACCATCGCACGGCAAGCGGAGGTGGACTCGATATGTGCCGTGAAGAATGCGAAGCGAGCCGAAAAGACGGCCGCCAAGAACGTGAAGCGTGTGGCCAAAGGGAAGAAGCCCAAGAAGCCGAAGGTAAAGGAACCCCGCAAGACCATACGCGTTTGGGCGCGAGAGGATGTCGGCGAAGCTCCGGTGGTACTGGACAGTTCTCTGACGCTGCGCAGCCTGGACCAATTGAAACTTTACATGGACAAGGAAGGCTTCTTCAACTCCACAGTGACCGATACGGTGCGCTTCGATCGTACGAACCTCCTTTCCGGAAAGCACGGCAAACCCTTCAAACGGCCCGAAGCGGACGTGGACTACTATATCAACTCGGGAAGGCCGTATACGATCTGCACCACGCAGTGGACCGTGGATGATCCCTCTATTGACAGCTTGTTCGAAGCATCTTCAGCCAACTCACTGGTCGTGCCCGGCATGCGGTTCGACGGCGATGTGCTGGACAAGGAACGAACGCGGCTGACGGACCTGATGCGTGAGAATGGCTACCTCTATTTCAATCGTGACCTGCTGCAATATGTAGCCGATACCAGCGCCGGTGACCACCAAGTGGACCTGGTGCTGCGGGTGGAACGCCCGCTCTCTCTTGGCAAACGGGGACTGAAAGGCACACCCGAAGGCACCGTGTACACCGTCGAGGACATTTCCCTCGACATGAGCCAGCGGCCTTTTTATGGAGGAGTGCCTCCCCCATCGGACACGGTGGCTTACAAGGGATTTGACTTCATCTATACCGGCGATAGACCTAAATACCGCCCGAAGGCCTTGAGTTCCAATCTCCTCATCAAACCTCAAACGCCTTTTTCCCAGACCGCCAACGACCGGACCTATAGGAGATTGACGAACCTGCGCGTCTTCGACCGGGTGGATATCAAGTACGACACTTCCGCGGTACACACCCCGAATGCCGCGGATTGCCTCATCACGGTGATGCCCAGCAAGACCCAGAACCTCACCTTCGAGGGCTTCCTGACCAACCGCGGTGGTTTCGCCGGCACTTCTGTTTCCGCAGGTTACAGGCACAAGAACCTCTTCCGAAGCATGGGATCCCTCCAGGTACAGATGCTGTTGGGTCTGGAGGCGCAGCAGAGCTTGGGCGGGCATGGGGCGGTCAACGATGCCGGATTGAACGTGGGGCGAAACGTTTTTTTCAATACGGTGGAATTGGGCCCGGAGGTCACGCTTCAATTCCCGAGCTTCCTATTCCTCCATGCGGACGATAAATGGAAAAAGACATGGGGCCGCAGGACCTCTGTGAGCGCGCTCTATAACTACCAACGCACGCCCGATTACACACGCACCTTGGCGAAGGTCAGCTTTGGATATGAGTGGAAGAAGAAAAGCTCCCTCACCTGGGAAGTGAATCCGGTGGAGGTCAATTTCATAAGGATACCCGAGCTTAGTACTAACTTCCTGAACTTCATCAAAAGCTCCAACGACGCCATTCTCCGGGACAGCTATACGGACCATGTGGTCGCAGGCAGCAGGTTCACTGTTACCCTACGTACACCCGGCTTCGGACCCAATAAGCGCAATACCTTCTTCTGGCGGCCGACCGTGCAGACCTCGGGTAATTTGTTGAATCTGGTGGATCAGGCGCGGGGGGCGGAACAGCAGACCGACACAGCGGGCAACAGCTTCTACACCTTCGGTGGCGTGCGTTTCGCCCAATTCATAAAGGTGGAGAACGACATGCGCTACTACCACACGATCCATACAAAGAGCAGCGTGGCCTGCCGGCTTGATGGGGGTATCGGCATACCCTATGGGAACTTGAACGTGATACCCTTCGAGAGCAGTTTCTCCAGCGGTGGCGCGAATAACCAACGGGCTTGGCGGGCGCGTTCCCTCGGCCCGGGCTCTTATAGTGCACCTCTAGAAGCCTTCGATCGCGTGGGCGAGATCCTAATCGCGGGCAACGCGGAATACCGCTTCAAGTTGATCGACTACTTGGAAGGGGCACTTTTCTGCGACATCGGCAACATCTGGGACATCCATGAGAACCCGGCCCAACCCGGCAGTGGATTCGAACTGCGGAAGTTCCCCGGCGAGCTGGCCGTTGGCACCGGCGTTGGCGCCCGTTTGAATTTCGATTTCTTCATTGTGCGCTTCGATCTCGGACTACAGACGAAAGACCCCTCACTTCCTATTGGAGAACGCTGGATCTTCCAAGGGAAGTCGCCGGACCGCATCACCACCTTCGGCCAAAAGCTCACCTTCAACCTCGGCATCGGATATCCTTTCTGATCGAGCGGGAGCCGGGCCATCAGGCGATCTGCAAAGGCCTCCCTAAACCGGGGAAAGGCTACCTTTGCGGCCAAATTTTGAAGGAACCATACCATGAGCACCTTGAAGACCGGTAAATTGGAGGAACTGCTGGGAGCGGACGCGAAAAGCCTGCTGGGCCATACCTGCAAGACGATCACCAAGGACCAGCTGAACCTGCCAGGTCCCGACTTTACCGACCGGAGCTTCGGCCTGAGCAACCGTTCGCCCCAAACGATGCGCAGTATCCAAGCACTTTACGGCAACGGCCGCTTGGCGAACAGTGGCTATATGAGCATCCTGCCGGTGGACCAAGGCATCGAGCACAGCGCAGGTGCCAGCTTCGCCCCGAACCCGATCTATTTCGATGGCGACAAGATCGTGGAGCTGGCCATGGAAGGCGGCTGCAACGCTGTAGCCTCCACCTTCGGCGTGCTCGGTAGCGTGGCAAGGAAATACGCGCACAAGATCCCCTTCATCGTGAAGATCAACCACAACGAGCTGATGACATTGCCGAACAAATTCGACCAGGTGATGTTCGGCACCGTGGAAAGCGCGTGGGACATGGGCGCTGTGGCCGTGGGCGCCACGATCTACTTCGGCAGCGAGGAAAGTACGCGCCAGATCACCGAGGTTGCAGAAGCGTTCCAGTATGCGCACGAGCTGGGAATGGCCACAGTCCTGTGGTGCTATCTGCGCAACCCGGGCTTCAAAAAGGACGGCAAGGACTACCACACGGCCGCCGACCTCACTGGCCAGGCGAACCACCTTGGCGTCACCATCCAAGCGGACATCATCAAGCAGAAATTGCCGGAGACCAATGGTGGCTATACCGCGATGGGAAGCGGGTACGGCAAGACGCATAAGAAGGTCTATAGCGACCTCACCACGGACCATCCGATCGATCTCTGCCGCTACCAAGTGGCCAACTGCTATATGGGTCGCATCGGCCTGATCAACAGCGGCGGTGCTAGCAGCGGCGCCAGCGACATGGCCGAGGCCTTGCGCACCGCGGTGGTCAACAAGCGCGCCGGTGGCCAAGGCCTTATCAGCGGCCGCAAGGCCTTCCAGCGCCCCATGAAGGAAGGCATCCAATTGCTGAACGCGATCCAGGATGTCTACTTGGACAAGAAGGTGACGATCGCATAACAGATCATACCCCCCATCTCCCCCCTTACATCCTTCTCCTCCATTACTTTCATTACCACCTAAGCTTTGATCACCTGGTGGAGTGTGTAAAGGAGGAGAGGAAGGAGAAGGAGGTAAGGGAGGAAAGGGAGGTCGCGTTGGAGCGACCAAAAGAACTTGGAGCACTTAACTTCGCTTGATCAAACATCACGTATGGGCTGGTTCAATCGCGTCAAGGAAGGCATCACCACCGCCACCGAGGAGAAGAAGGAGACCCCCGAGGGCCTCTGGTATAAGTGCCCCGAGTGCTCGGAGATCATGACCTCCGACGATCACGAGAAGAACCTGTGGGTGTGCTCCAAATGCCAGTACCACGAGAAGATCGGCAGCGCGGAGTATTTCAGCATCCTGTTTGACGATAATAAGTTCAAGGAGATCGGCACCAAGCTGATCGCCGGGGATCCGCTGGGGTTCGTTGACACCAAGAAGTATGTGGACCGCTTGGCAAAGACGCGCAAAGCCACCGGCTTGAACGACGCTCTGCGTGCCGCAGAAGGTAAAATGGACAAGCAGGAGGTGGTGATCGCCTGCATGGATTTCAAATTCATCGGTGGCAGCATGGGCAGCGTGGTGGGCGAGAAGATCGCTATGGCCGCGGACGCCGCTATGCGTCGCAAGTGCCCGTTGATCATCATCAGCAAGAGCGGTGGGGCCCGCATGATGGAGGCCGGCTTCAGCCTGATGCAAATGGCCAAGACCAGCGCCAAGCTCAGCCTGCTCGCCCAGAAAGGCCTTCCCTATATCAGCATCCTCACCGACCCCACCACGGGTGGCGTCACGGCCAGCTTCGCCATGCTGGGCGACCTGAACATCGCCGAACCAAAGGCCCTCATTGCATTTGCCGGCCCGCGCGTGGTGCGCGAGACCATCGGCCATGACCTGCCGCCCGGTTTTCAGACCAGCGAGTTTGTGCTGGAGCATGGCTTCCTCGACCTCATCGTGGAGCGCAAGGACCTAAAGGCTAAGCTGGCGCAGTTCATCCGGATGTTCCAGTCCTGATGAGCAGTTGTCAGTTGCTGGTCCAGTTATCAAGCGTTTTGCATGTATCGGGCGCAGTTGGCAGTTGCTGTGTCGGAAGCACCGGACGACTGACAACTGAGAGCTGACAACTAATTCCTAAAATCCTTACATTCGCGCCCTCAAACCGCCAAAGGGGTGGTACCAAAGAGGCAGACACAACGACCATGATCGCAACGAAAGAGGCCAAGCAAGAGATCTTCAAGACCTACGGTGGCTCAGAGACCAACACAGGCAGTGCGGAAGGCCAGATCGCCATGTTCACACAGCGCATCGAGCATCTTACCGGGCATTTGAAGACGAATAAGAAGGACCACCGCACCGAAAGCGCGTTGCTGGGCCTCGTGGGAAAGCGCAAGCAATTGCTGGGCTACCTGAAAAGCCACGAGATCGAACGCTACCGCGCCATCATCGGCAAGCTCGGCCTCCGCAAGTGAGTTCCACGCCGGTGGAGCACACACCTTGCACTACTTACCGGCAAAAGGGCGATCCGTGTGTAACGGACGCCCTTTTTCCTTTTACAGCCTGACCTACGGCTGAATAAGGCACCTGATAGAAAACAATCAACCAACAAAAGGCGCGAAAGGCGCGCCACGACAACAGATGAAACCAACAGGAGTAAAAAAGACCATCGACCTCGGCAATGGCAGGACCATCAGCCTGGAGACGGGCATCCTCGCCAAGCAGGCCGACGGCAGTGTGACCGTCCGTTGCGGCGACACCATCCTTCTCGCCACCGTAGTAGCTACCAAAGAGGCCCGCGACGGCATCGATTTTCTGCCTTTGCAGGTGGAATACCGTGAGAAATATAGCGCCGCTGGCCGTTTCCCCGGAGGCTTTTTCAAACGTGAGAACCGCCCCAGTGATGGCGAGGTATTAGTGAGCCGCCTTGTTGACCGTGCCCTGCGCCCGCTCTTCAACGACGACTTCCACGGCGACATGCAGGTGCAGATCAGCCTGATGAGCACCGACAAGAAGAACCCCAGCGATGCACTGGCATGTCTCGCTGCTTCCGCTGCATTGGCCGTGAGCGACATCCCGTTCAACGGACCCGTGAGCGAAGTGCGCATCATCCGCAACAACGGCACCTGGACGGTGAATCCGACCTTCCAAGAAATGGAAGGTGCAGACATCGACCTGATCGTGGCCGGCAGTGCCAGTGACGTGATGATGGTGGAAGGCGAGATGCTCGAAGTGACCGAGGCCGAAATGATCGAAGCGATCAAGATCGCCCACGATGCCATCAAAGACCAGGTCCGCGTGATCAATGAGCTCGCAGCCGCCGTGCCCAAGAGCCACACCAAGCGCACTTACAACCACGAAGAGAACGATGCCGACCTGGAGAAAGCCATCTACAACGGCACCTTCCAGAAGTACTACGACATCGCCCTGCAGGCCAGCGCCAAGGAAGTGCGCACCGAAGCTTTCAACCAGGTAAAGTCAGAGTTTGTCGCCACCCTCACCGAAGAGCAGAAGGCGAAGAAGGCCATGCTGGCCCGCTACTTCAAAAAAGCCCAAAAGGCCGGCGTACGCCGCGTGGTGCTGGAGAAGGGCATCCGTCTCGATGGTCGCAAGACCGATGAGATCCGCCCCATCTGGAGCGAAGTGGACGTGCTGCCCGGAACCCACGGCAGCGCCATCTTCACACGTGGTGAGACCCAGGCCATCAACATGGTGACCTTAGGTTCCAAGATGGACCAGCAGACCGTGGACACCGCACTTGTAAAGCGCAGTGATTCCTTCATGCTCCACTACAACTTCCCCAGCTTCTCCGTTGGCGAAGTGCGCCCCATCCGTGGCCCTGGACGCCGCGAGATCGGTCACGGCAACCTCGCCCTCCGCGCGCTCAAGCCGATGATCCCAACCGGCACGGAAAATCCGTATACGATCCGCCTGAACTGCGACATCCTCGAGAGCAACGGCTCCAGCTCCATGGCCACGGTGTGCTCCGGCACCCTCGCCCTGATGGACGCCGGCGTGCAGATCAAGGCACCTGTGAGCGGTATCGCCATGGGCATGATCAGCGACCCGGATGGCAAATACGCCATCCTCAGCGACATCCTCGGCGACGAGGACCACTTGGGCGACATGGACTTCAAGGTGACCGGTACCGAGAAGGGCATCACCGCCACCCAGATGGACCTGAAGGTGGACGGCCTGAGCTACGAGGTACTCGCAAAGGCATTGGAACAGGCCCGCGTCGGCCGTCTGCACATCCTCGGCGAGATGATGAAGACGATGACCAAGCCGAATGCGGACTACAAGGAGCACGCGCCACGCATCGTGAGCATCGAGATCCCGAAGGAGAGCATCGGACCCGTGATCGGACCCGGTGGCCGTGTGATCCAGGAGATCCAGGCCGAGACCAAGACCACCATCGTCCTCGACGAAAAGGATGGCGTAGGCCATGTGCAGATCATGAGCGAGAACAAGTCCGGCATCGACGCCGCCCTCGCCCGTATCAAGGCCATCGCCTTCCCTCCCACCGCGGAGATGGGCATTACCTATACCGGAAAGGTGAAGACGATCATGCCTTACGGCGCGTTCGTCGAGATCTTCCCCGGCACCGACGGCCTCTTGCACGTGAGCGAGCTGGACTGGAAGCGCATCGATCGCGTTGAGGACGTGCTGAAGGAAGGCGAGATGATCGACTTCCAAGTGGTGGGCAAGGACCCCCGCACCGGAAAGCTGAAGCTGAGCCGCAAAGTGCTGATGCCAAAGCCGGAAGGCTACGTGGAGCGCGAGCCGGCCATGGATGGTGACCGTGGAGAGCGTCCCCGCCGCGAATTCCGCGATCGTGGACCCCGCCGCGAGAACTAAGCAAATAGTGCATTATCAAGAAAGGCCGTCCCTCGGGGGCGGTCTTTCTATTTGGCGGAGATCCATGAGGGTAAATGGCTTCTGGCTGGTCCGTTTCGTAACCGGCGCCCGTAAATGCCGTTGTAAGGTGCCGATCCCGAAACGATCGTACCTCTCCTATGGCACGCATGCGACAACTCAAGATCTCCAAGCAGGTCACCAACCGCGACACACCGTCGCTGGACAAATACCTCACAGAGATCGGTCGGGTGAAACTGATCACGGCACAGGAGGAGGTCGAGCTCGCCCGCAAGATCCGGAAAGGAGACAACGATGCCTTGGAAGCACTGTGCACGGCGAACCTGCGCTTCGTCGTTTCCGTGGCCAAACAATACCAAGGCCAAGGCCTCACGCTGCCCGACCTGATCAGCGAGGGGAACCTCGGATTGATCAAGGCCGCCGGACGCTTCGATGAGACGCGTGGTTTCAAGTTCATCAGCTATGCCGTGTGGTGGATCCGCCAACAGATCCTTCAAAGCTTGGCTGAACAAGCCCGTATCGTGCGTCTTCCGCTGAACAAGATCGGATCGATCAACAAGATCAACAAGGCCTTTGCCAAGCTGGAGCAGGAACACGAACGCCCACCGACGGCGTTGGAACTTGCTGAAATGTTGGAGATGTCCTTGGACGAGGTGAAGACCAGCATGAGCAACACGGGGAGGCACGTGAGCATGGACGCTCCACTTCGCGACGACGGCGACAGCGGTACCATGCACGACTTGATGAATGACAGCGCTCTTCCTGATCCCATGGAGGCCTTGATGAGCGACAGTCTCCGCGTAGAGATCGAGCGCTCTCTGGATTCCCTGACCGGAAGGGAAGCCGATGTGATCCGCCTCTATTTCGGCCTCGCTAATAATCAACCACATACGCTGGAAGAGATCGGACGGAAGTTCGGCCTGACCCGCGAGCGCGTGCGCCAGATCAAGGAAAAAGCGATCCGTCGCCTCAAGCATGCCGGTCAAGGCCGGAGCTTAAAGAATTACCTCGGTTCCTAAAGCCGTTGGTTTGACAGTAGCCGAATGAGAAAGCCCCGTTCACACGGGGCTTTCAATTGCTATCAACTTCAGTTGATCGCCGAAGGACCTTGGGGCTCAGACGTCCAACTTGGCGTAGACCGCGTTCTTCTCGATGAATTCGCGACGCGGGGGAACTTCATCCCCCATCAACATGCTGAAGATGCGATCGGCCTCGGCACCGCTGTCGATGGTGACCTGACGCAACGTGCGGCTGTTGGGATTCATGGTGGTCTCCCAGAGCTGCTCAGCGTTCATCTCACCAAGACCTTTGTAACGCTGCACGTGCACACCACTGGCCTCCTTGTTCGGGCCCTTCATGCGTTCGATGGTGCGATCGCGCTCCTCGTCCGTCCAGCAGTACACGCCTTCCTTACCCTTCTTCACTTGATAGAGCGGCGGGGTGGCGATATACACGTAGCCACGCTCGATCAGCTCTTTCATATAGCGGTAATAGAATGTGAGGATCAAGGTCTGGATGTGGCTGCCGTCCACGTCCGCATCGCACATGATGATCACCTTGTGGTAGCGCAGCTTGTCCATGTTCAGCGCCTTACTATCCTCTTCAGTGCCGATGTGGACGCCCAGCGCGGTGTAGATGTTCCGGATCTCCTCATTCTCATAGATCTTGTGGACCATCGCCTTCTCCACGTTGAGGATCTTCCCACGCAACGGAAGGATCGCTTGGAACTCGCGGTTGCGGCCCTGCTTAGCAGTACCGCCGGCTGAATCACCCTCGACAAGAAAGATCTCGCTGAGGGCAGGATCCTTGCTCTGACAGTCGGCAAGCTTGCCGGGTAGGCCCATACCGCTCATGGCGCCTTTGCGCTGCACCATCTCGCGAGCCTTGCGGGCAGCATGACGGGCTGTGGCGGCGAGGATCACCTTATCAACGATCTGTCTGGCGTCCTTGGGATGCTCCTCGAGGTAATTCTGGAGCATCTCACTCACGGCCATGTCCACCGCGCCCATCACCTCGTTGTTGCCGAGCTTGGTCTTGGTCTGGCCCTCGAACTGCGGCTCCTGTACCTTCACGCTGATCACGCAGGTGAGGCCCTCACGGAAGTCATCACCGGCAATCTCGAACTTCAACTTGCTGGTGGCCCCGCTGGTATCCGCATACTTCTTCAGCGTGCGAGTAAGTCCGCGGCGAAAGCCGGCTAGGTGCGTGCCACCCTCGTGGGTATTGATATTGTTGACGTAGGAATGCAGGTTCTCGGTGTAGGAATCATTGTACACCATCGCGATCTCCACGGGGATGTTCTGTTTCTCCCCTTCCATATAGATCACGTCCTCGATCAACGGCATGCGCGTGCCGTCGAGGTATTTCACGAACTCCACGAGGCCTTGCTCGCTGTAGAAGGTCTCCATGGTGAAGCTGCCGTCCTCCTCTTTGTGGCGCTCATCGGTCAACGTCAGGCGAATACCCTTATTCAGGAAAGACAGTTCCCGGAGACGTGAGGCCAGCGTCTCAAAATTGAATTCGGAGACCTGGAAAATGGAAGCATCCGGGTGGAATGTGACGATCGTACCGCGATCGTCCGCCTTGCCGTTCTCCTTAACGGGATACTTAGGCTTGCCCGCGCTGTATTCCTGCTGGTAGACCTTTCCATCGCGATGGACCTCGGCCAACAGGTAATCGCTCAACGCGTTGACACAGCTGACGCCCACACCATGGAGGCCGCCGGACACTTTGTAGCTGTCCTTGTCGAATTTGCCGCCGGCGTGCAGCACGGTCATTACCACCTCGAGCGCGCTGCGGCCCTCCTTGGCGTGAATTCCCACTGGGATGCCGCGGCCATTATCCTGCACCCGGATGCTGTTATCGGGAAGGATCCTCACGTCGATCGTATCGCAATGCCCAGCAAGGGCCTCGTCGATGCTGTTGTCCACCACTTCATATACCAGATGGTGCAGGCCCTTCATGCCGATGTCACCGATGTACATCGCCGGGCGCTTTCGCACCGCTTCAAGACCCTCCAACACCTGGATGCTATCAGCACCGTAACCCGCGGCGGACTTCTTCTTCGCCTCGCTCATTTCCGCTGTCTCTGCCATTTTCACCATGTCTCTGCCACCATTTTCCGGAAGGCTTGCGAAGATACCACTTTTCGAGGTGCTAAAAGCGTCGTTTTTCCAGCAATGACGCGGTTATTGTCAGTTTTTACCAACAGGAGATGTGACCCTGTTGAAAACCCGCCGGAAATGGATCGGAATGGCCCTCTTCAACGCCCGAGGTCACTAGGGGAAGCTATCAGAACGCGAAGGTCGCGCCACCAAGCACCAGCGCGCGTTGGACCGGATAATTGTACCAGCGCGCGTACTTGCTGGCGGTGAAGTTGCTCACGTCCAGAAAGAGGCTCAAGCGCTTGGTATAGCGGTATTCGAGCCCGAGGTAGAGGTCCACGTAGCCACTGAGGTCCACCACTGTCGGCGCTGGCGAGAGATCATTCCAGCCTTCCGCGACGGGCAGCGAGGACTTGCGGGTCCCGAGAAATTGCGCCTCGACCTTCAACAAGAGCTTGTCCTGGAAATCATAGGTACCGCCGAGGTTGATGGTGTAGGTCGGCATATTCCACGCTTCGGCCTGTACATCCGTGTTGTAGCTGTAGAGATGCAGACCTCCATGCACATCGATGTGCTCGTCGTGGCTGTAACGCAGCTCCCCACCGATGTCCAATTGATCGACGCGGTCGTAAACCGGAAGGAATTCATCGCCATAGCGCACCCCCGCGTAGTCGGTCTCCTGCCCGATGAATAGTGCCTTTCCGTCGGTGCGGCTCTTGCTGATGCGCACGTCGAAGCCCACGTCCTGGCTGAGACTTCCGCGCAAGCCTCCATAGACGTCGTACATCAGGCTCGCATTCTGCAACGCAGGAGCACCAATGACGAAGGGGTTCTCCTGCGTGAGGCTGCGGAAGCTGTTGCGAATGCGCCTACCATCGACTCCTGCGTACGGCACGAGGATGTCGTCGAAGAGCCTGTATTGCAGGTAGGCCTGCGGATAAAAATGGAAAGTGGTCTTGCCCAAGGCATCCACATACATGCCCGCTCCGACCTTCACCAAGTACTTGTCACTCGCGGTCTTCACATATGGTGAAATGCCCACCAGCGTGCCGCTCTGTTGCAGTTCACTAAGGCTATCACCACGTTCGCCGCGATAGGCGTTGTTATCGACCAGGATATCACCGCCGTAGGTATCGCTGCCCTGTTCCATGGCCAGCTTCGCATCCAACGTGATGGTCAGTTCGCGGCTCTTGCTGAGGTTGGTGTAGTTGTGCACGGTGAGGCCCACGTCATGCGCCAATTTGGTACTGTCGCGATAAAGGCTCTTTAGACGGAAAGCGAAACCGATGTCGTTGTAGATCTGCTTCAGTTCATCCTCTGGCGGCTTCGGAGAGAGCATCATAAGATCCTCAATGCTGTCGGTGCTCGGATAGCCATAGTAACTCACACGTTGACGATCATAGAGTAGGCGACCCTGAACGGCGTGGTGTTTCAAGTAGGCCTCATAATGCGCATCGAGACGATTGAAACTGTAGTCACTTGGCCCAACGTCGGAAAGCCCGCCGTTGCTACTCATGTGCTTGAAGTTGATCCCGTATCCACTGCCGCGCGAGCGCGTCTGGTCGTAGTTCACCTCCACCAACGGGGTGGTGTACAAGCCGAATCCTGCCTTCACGAATCCCTTGTAGAGCTTTTCCTGCGCAAGTTGGATCTTGAGCTTCGCCGCTTCGATGCTGTCCACATGCGCGGGCACTTGTCCCTTCACATTCAGCAACTGGTAGGTGATCTGCTTTTCCGGCAGGATGCTGTCAAAGGGCTGCGGATGGATATCGATCTTATGGACGTCCGCCAGTGTGGGATTGTAAACGCCGTTGATATAGTATTCCTCGCTCGT
Organism: Flavobacteriales bacterium; assembly: GCA_041691695.1. Classification (GTDB taxonomy): domain Bacteria; phylum Bacteroidota; class Bacteroidia; order Flavobacteriales_F; family PHOS-HE28; genus PHOS-HE28. The sequence goes on along the minus strand of JBEPUG010000004.1, from coordinate 25 downwards.
CTGCGCTATGGCCGCGGTGCTGGCT
>JBEPUG010000003.1:0-73330 GCA_041691695.1 Flavobacteriales bacterium | reverse complement strand
CATCTCGCGAAGGGGGCACTGAGCTAGGCGCTGATGACGTTGCTCCTTCTCACGGTCGGGCCTTTGGTGTATGGCCAAGCCTCCGGGTTCAACTTTTCCGTTGGCTATGGGCCCGCCTTGGTGACCAGCCCATTGGCCGCGTCACATCCTTCGGTGGTGTTCGGCATCGCCTTCCAGCACGACTTCGATCAACGCTTCGGTGTGGCATTGGACTTTTTCCATGATGTCGACGATTCCCACCTCCATTCCAACGACTGGATCTACAGCGCGAAGTATTTCCTCTCGGACAATGACGAGAGTGCTTTTTACTTCGGCACCTTCTTCGGCTTCCAGCATTTGACGGGCACGGTAACAGACTACTCCAGTTCCAACGTGTCCGGGATGTACCCAACGAGCACGGTTTCGAAAATGCAGTTCCCGTTCGGGGTCAGGGCCGGGGTACGCGGTGGAATGGGAGGCTATTTCGCCGAACTTTTCGGGCAGGCGGGCTACGCGCTCGGCAATGGCGGCCTCTATTACTCAGAGGGCACGAGGATGAACAGCTCCTCCGTCTATTACACGCTCGGGCTCAGCTTCATCGGCTTTGGGTGGGAACACTCGCGTGGTCATTGAAACGATGGGTCGGACATACGTTCTATGATGTTGAACATGGTGCAACTCACGAAAGGCGTGGTCGGTAAGACCTTGATCACCTTGGTCCTTTTCACGGTCGGGCCGTTGGTGTATGGCCAAGCCTCCGGGTTCAACTTCACCTTGGCTATGGTAACCCGTTGGTGAAGATCCCGATGACCAAGACAACTCCTTCGGTCGTACTCGGACTCGCCTTCCAACACGACTTCGATCAACGCTTCGGTGTGGCGTTGGACTTTTTTCTATGGTTCTGACGATTCCTATATCTCTTCGAACGACTGGATCTACAGCGCGAAGTATTTTTTTTCGGACAATGATGAGACCGCTTTTTATCTCGGGACCTTTTTCGGCTACCAGCATTTGAAGGGGACGACGACAGACTACTCCAATTCATATTTATCCACCTACACGCGGACCAAGGTGTCTAAAGCGCAGTTCCCGATCGGCATAAGGACCGGGGTCCGAGGTGGAATGGGCGGCTACTTCGGCGAGCTGTTCGGGCAGGTGGGGTACGCGGTGGGCAATGGCAGCTTGTATTATTCTGAAGGCAAGAGGGTGGACAGTTCACCCCTCTACTTCACTCTCGGGCTCAGCTTTCTCGGTGGCGGATGGGAGCACTCCCGCAGTCATTGAAACGATCGGTCGGACATACGGTCCAAGATGGTGAACACGGTGCAACTCGCGAAATGCTCACTCTGCCGAACACTAGCGATCATGGTCCTTTTCACTGCCGTCCCCTTAGTGCACGGCCAAGCATCGGGGATCAACATCACGCTCGGCGGTGGGTCTCATCTGATAAGCAAGACAACATCGGAAGGCCAGACTACAGGGGTGTTTGGACTCGCCTATCAACAGGACCTCGGTCGCCGGTTCGGGGTTGCACTGGACCTCTTCTAGAAGGGCGGCACCTATAACCTCACCTTGGCCAGTTCCTATGACGCGATCTACAGTGCGAAGTATTTCCTGTGGGACAACAATGATCAAACATCTTTCTACATCGGTTCGTTCTTCGGTCTCCAGCGTGTGAAGGCCACCGTGGAGGCGCTCTCCCATACCGGTCCCGGGCAGTATTCCGTGCCGCGGAGTGATCACACCCGAGTGCAATTCCCGCTTGGCATCAGGGCCGGCGTGAAGGGCGGATTGGATGGCTTCTTCGGCGAGCTGTTCGCACAACTCGGCTATGCCATCGGCAATGGTGATCTCTATACGTCGGAAGGCGTAAAGGCCGCGACGTCACCGGTCTATTTTACCGTCGGGGTCAGTTTCCTCGGTGGCGGTTGGGACCACCGCTCCGATCGTTGACCTACTTCTCCGCCCACACCACTTGGGTCACCGTGGCACCCACGGCTTGCAAGGTCTCCTTGTCGATGCCCGCCATGTTGTCGGAATGCGTGTGCCAGCTCGAGGGGAAACGACCAGTAGCGGGATCCCAAGCGATGATGTCGATGCTGGGAATGCCCATGGTCTCGTTCACGAAGACGTGATCATCCGCACCCACGAAGTTGCGCGTCTCACTGAGGAAGCGATCGCCATGGCCCGATGCCGCAGCGGCCTTCCACACCTTGTTCACCACGTTGGGCGCGTACTGCATGCTGTACGATTCACGCGGGAACACGGCGTCCTTCGAGCCCACCATGTCCAGCAGGATGCCGAAGCGCGCTTTGTAGTTCGGCACGTGCGGGTTCTTCGTCCAGTACTGCGTGCCGAGGCACCACGTGTCGATGGAAGAGCTCTGGTCCACACCCATGGCACCTTCCGGCTCACCCATGTCCTCCACATCATTCAGGAAGATGTCCACGCCGATGTGCGGTGGATCATTGGCGAGGTGCCTCCCGATCTCCAGTAGCACCGCCACCCCACTACCGCCGTCGTTTGCCGCATCGATCGGCTCGTTCTTGCGCACAGAATCTTGGTCGGCAAAGGGACGCGCATCCCAGTGTGTGAAGAGCAGAACGCGTTCCTTATTATCCGGTTCCCAACTGGCGATGATGTTGCGCATCGGCACCTGCTGCCCGTTGTAGATGGTGACCTGCGCGTTCTGCTCGATCACCCGCGCGCCGTAGCTCTTCAACTCCGCCACGAGCCAATCGCCACAGGCCTTGTGCGCGGCACTGCCCGGTACGCGAGGGCCGAAGGCGACCTGCTTCGCAACGAAGGCATAAGCACTGTCCGAGTTGAAGAGCGGGGCAGGCGCCAAGTGTGGTTGAACCGGCTCGACCGTCGGTGTGCTGGTGGTGGATCCCTCCTGCTGGCAAGCCGCAAAAAGCACTGTGATCAGAACAGGAGCAAAAAGACGGAAATGGTTTCGTGTCATTGGCTGAAGATCGCTTCGCTTTGCTTGCGATGACGGTTAATTGCGTTCCCACACCACGCCTTCCTTGGTGTCCTTCACGGTGATGCCCATGGCGGCAAGGCGGTCGCGGATGAGGTCGCTAGCGGCGAAATCCTTCTTCGCTTTCGCATCGGCACGCAGGCCCAGCAACACGGTCATTAGCTCGTTGCCGAGTTCGTTGTCCGCACGGTCATCGCCTTCACCTTTCAGTCCAAGGACATCCGTGAGCATGTCGTGGAACAGTGTGCGCAGCTTTTCGATCGCCATCGCGTCCAAGGCCAGTATGCCATCGTTCGCGGAGTTGATGGCGCGCACACCGTCGAAGAGCTGCGCGATCATTACTGGCGTGTTCAGGTCGTCGTTCATCGCCGCGATGCACGCAGTTTCCAAGGCATCCACATCGAAGGTCTCTGCACCGATCGTCGGTTTTAATGAGTCCAGGATCTTGGCGGCGGCCATCATCTTCTTGAAACCCTTCTCCGATGCTTGCAAGGCCTCGTTGCTGAAGTCGAGCGTGCTGGCGTAGTGGCTTTGAAGCATGAAGAAGCGCACGGTCATCGGTGAGTAGCCGCGCTCCAAAAGCTTGTGGTTTCCGGTGATCAGTTCTTCCGGAGTGAAGCCGTTGCCCTCGCTCTTGGACATCTTCCGGCCGTTCACGGTAAGCATGTTGCCGTGCATCCAATAGCGCACCGGCACCTCGCCGTCAGCGGCAACGCTCTGCGCGATCTCGCATTCGTGGTGCGGGAACTTCAGATCCATGCCACCGCCGTGGATGTCGAACGTGCGGCCGAGATACTTGGTGCTCATCACGCTGCACTCGAGGTGCCAGCCGGGAAAGCCTTCGCCCCATGGTGATGGCCAATGCATCAAGTGGCCCTTCTCGGCCTTCTTCCAAAGCGCGAAGTCCAGTGGGCTGCGCTTCTCCTCCTGCCCTTCCGTGTCGCGCGTGTTGGCGATGAGGTCTTCGATCTTCCGTCCACTCAATTCGCCATAGGAGTGCTTCGCCGCGTACTTCGGAACATCGAAATATACCGATCCATTCACGACATAAGCGTAACCGTTCTTGATGATCCTCTCGATCATGCCGATCTGCTCGATGAGGTGCGCGGTCGCCGTGGGCTCGATGCTTGGCGACTCGATGTTGAAGAGCCGCATCACATCGTGAAAGCCGTTGGTGTACTTCTGCACGATCTCCATCGGCTCCAACTGCTCCAGGCGCGCGCGCTTCGCGATCTTGTCCTCGCCGGCATCGACGTCATCCACCAAGTGCCCGACATCCGTGATATTGCGCACGTAGCGCACCGTGTAGCCGATGTACTTCAGCCAGCGGTAGAGGATGTCGAACGTGAGGAAGGTGCGCACGTTGCCGAGGTGGACATCGCTGTAGACCGTGGGGCCGCAGACGTAAAGACCGACATGCTGCGGGTCCAACGGGATGAACTCCTCCTTCTTTCGCGAGAGGGTGTTGGTGAGGAAGAGCGCTTGCTTCGGTGATGCCATCAAGATCGGTGCGGTCTGCGGTGGAAGCCGTAAAAGTACGGGCCGTCTTGGCTAAAGGCCGGATCGCAAACAAGACCTTCCTGCTCAGACAGGATTACAGGATCTACAGGATTTGAACCTGCATGGCGGCGGCCCCGCGCTTCGCAAAAGCCTATCGCCGCTTCTTTCCGCCCTTCTTCTTCGCGCCTGGATTACCGCCTTGCTTCCCGCCGTCATTCCTGTTCTTCTTGGCATTCGTGCCCTTGGCGCTGCGGAAGCCGTCGCGCGGTCGTTCACCACTGCCTGTGGCGAAGGGGCGCGTTTCATCCCACTGCCCCCGGCGTGACCGCTCAGCGGGATCGGGCATTACACCGCCATCGGCGATGGACAGGTCGATCACGCGCTTCTCCATGTCCACGCCCCGCACCATCACTTCCAGCACATCGCCCAAGCGGAAGCGACGTCCTGTGCGCTGCCCCGTGACGGTATAGTTCACCTGATCGAAGGAATAGTTGTCGCCCGGCAGGTCGCGCAACGAGATCATGCCCTCGCACTTGTTGGCGGTGATCTCCACGTACATGCCCCACGCGGTAAGTCCGCTGACGAGGCCTTCGAAGGTCTGGCCCACGCGGCTCAGCATGTACTCCGCTTGCTTGTACTTGATGCTCGCGCGCTCGGCATCGGCGGCGCGCTTCTCCATCTGCGAACTGTGGACGCAACTCAGTTCGAGCTTGTTCTTGTCCAACGGCTTGCCATCGGCGAGGTAGTGCGCCATGGCCCGGTGTACCATCAGATCCGGGTAGCGGCGGATGGGGCTGGTGAAGTGCGTGTAGTCGTCGAAGGCGAGGCCGTAGTGCCCGATGTTGTTGGTGCTGTAGATGGCCTTGCTCATGGTGCGGATAGTGACCTGCTTGAGGATGTTCTCCTCCTCGGTGCCCTTGATCTCGCGCATCAATTTGTTGATGGCATTGGGTAGTTCCTCGGGCCTTCCATCGGTCTTCAGGTCGTGGCCGAAGCTCTTTGCCAGCACGCGCAACTGCGCCACTTTTTCGGGATCCGGTAGGTCGTGAATGCGATAGACGAACGGAGGCGCGCCGCCCTTGCGGTTACTCACCCAGGCCGCCACACGCTTGTTCGCCAGCAGCATGAATTCCTCGATCAGCCAGTTCGCAGGTCCCATCACCTTCTCATACACTTCGATGGGTTGGCCCTTTTCATTCAGCTTGAATTTCACTTCGTTGCCGCCGACCTCCAGCGCACCGTTGGCCAAGCGATCCCTGCGGAGCACCTTGGAGAGTTCGTACAAGGTGAGCACCTCGTCCTTGAATTCGCCGTCGCCACCGTCGATGATGGCCTGCGCTCCGGCATATGCGAAGCGTTTGTTGCTGCGCATGATGGTGCGGCCGAACCATTCGGCGGTCACTTGCGCCTTCTCGTCCATCTCGAAGATGGCGCTGAAGCTGAGCTTGTCCGAATCGGCGTTGAGCGAGCAAAGGTTGTTGCTCAGGTGCTCTGGCAACATCGGCACCACACGATCCACGAGGTAGACGCTGGTAGCGCGCGCCGCGGCCTCGGTGTCGATCACCGTTCCGGGACGCACGTAGTGGCTAACATCCGCGATGTGGATGCCAATTTCCCAAAGACCGTTGGGCAGCTTGCGCATGCTGAGCGCATCGTCGAGGTCCTTGGCGTCGTCCGGGTCGATGGTGAGCGTGATGATGTCGCGCACATCGCGGCGCTTCGCGATCTCGTCCTTGGAGATGCCGCCGGGAATGGCCTCCGCGGCTTCTTCCACTTCGGTCGGGAATTCCGCTGGCAGATCGAACTCGGCGAGGATGGCGTGCATCTCCACATCATTCTCACCGGCCTTTCCGAGGATGCGCACCACCTTGCCTTTGGGCATCTCGCGCGGATCGCGCCACTCGCCCATTTCCGCGATCACCTTCTCTCCGGGCTTCGCTCCATTAAGGTCTTCCGCCGCGATCAGGAATGGGCGGTTCACCTTTTGGTCATCCGCCTTCAGCAGGATCTGTTCACCACGTTTGGTGATCGTTCCAACAAAGCGCTTGCGACGGCGCTCGATCACTTGTAGCACTTTGCCCTCGGGACGATGGCCGCGTCCGCTGCCGATGCTGATGCTTACGCGGTCGCCGTGCATCGCCGTGCCCACCGCGTTCTCGGGGATGTACACGTCGTCCAGTCCGGGACCGAGCCGCGCATAACCCGCGCCACTCATGATGATGTCTATCGTCGCCTCCGTCGCACCGGAAGCTTCCGGGGAATGGAATCGGCCTTTGATGCCGCGGGAGACCTTGTCGGTTTCGATCAGCGTCTCCAAGGCCTGATGCAGGAGCTCGCGTTGCTGCTTGCGGTAGCCCAATTTCAGCATCACTTGCTGGGCGGTGATGCCATTGCGCCCTGCTGCACGGACCGTGGCCAGCACGTCCTTCTCCATCATTTCCGGCTTGGGCTCGGCGTATGTCTTCTTCGTCATTGCGGCGAAGTTGGGAAGAATTGCGAACGCAGATCCATCGGTGCGGAGGGAAACATGAACCGGTGCCTGCGCACTTTCCCGTTTGCACATGGGCTTGTCATGGGATTAGATTTCGCCCTGCAAAACCACCCTTGCATGAAGAAGTTTCTGAAAGTCCTCGGCATTCTTTTGGCCGTGATCGTGCTCGTCATCATCGGCGGCATCACCTACATCACCAAAGCACTTCCTGACATTCCAGTGCAGAAGGAACTGCATGTGGAACTCACACCGGAGCGCGTGGCCCGAGGGGAATACCTCGCCAACCATGTGACGGTCTGCATGGACTGCCACAGCACCCGCGACTGGAACAAGCTCACCGCGCCTCCGATACCTGGCACGCTTGGGAAAGGTGGCGAGGTGTTCGACCAGACCATGAATTTCCCCGGCCGTTTCGTCTCGAAGAACATCACGCCATTCAACTTGAAGGGATGGTCCGACGGGGAGGTCTACCGCGCGATCACCAGCGGGGTGGACAAGGACGGGCGCCCCTTCTTCCCGGTGATGCCCTATCCGTACTACAATAAACTGGCGACCGAGGATGTGTACAGCATCATCGCCTACCTGCGCACCCTGCCTTCCGTTGAAAGCCATCCGGAAGATTCCAAAGCGGACTTCCCGATGAACATCATCCTGCAAACCATCCCGCAACCGGCGCATCCCATGTCGCTGCCCAAGGTCGCGGATCCGGATTACGGCGCATACCTCGTCAACGCTTGTGGGTGCCGGGAATGCCACACGAAGATGGATAAGGGCAAAGCCGTGGGTGAACCCTTCGCAGGTGGCTTTGAATTCCACTTTCCGAACGGCGCCACAGTGCGCTCGGCGAACATCACGCCGGACACCGACAACGGCATCGGTGCGTGGGACAAGGTCACTTTCATTCGCAAGTTCAAGGAATTCACGGACAGCAGCTACGTAGCGCCGAAGGTGGATTGGAAGGCACAGGACTTCCAGACGGTGATGCCCTGGATGATGTACGGCGGCATGACGGAGCAGGACCTGGGCGCGATCTACGACTACCTGCGCACGGTGCCCGCCTCCGCAACGAAGGTGCAGTACTGGTCACCGGCGGAAGAAAAAAAGACGGCCGAGGTGCAGTGAACCACAGGCGACATAGGAATACGAACCGCTGATGAACACCGATGGACGCAGATGAAATGCGACAACGAAGTGAACTGAGCATCCATCGCGGCAAAGGCATTCCATTGTCTGATCATCTGATTTTCTGATCGTCTGGTCGGACCACTTCCCCGACCCGCACCGTTCCTCCTTCGTCAAACGTCGCATACATGCCGAAGCGCACTTTGCTTCCCACAGAGCGATAGGTGGCCAAGGTGCGCAAGGGCTCCTGCGAGCGCTCACCGGTCCATTGGTCCGTGGTGATAATGATGCAGCGCGCGCAGGGTTTCACGATGGAAAAGTGCGTCTCGCCGATGGTGATCTCCTTCCAGTGATCTTCTTGGAAAGGCTTGCCTCCGTCGATCACGAAGTTGGGGCGGAAGAGTTCCATGGGCACGGGTGTTTCCAGCCGTGTGTTGAGCTCATCCAAAGAGCCCTGCGAGACCATCATCGCAGGGAAGGCATCGTTGAGTGCCACAGGCACGTTCGCATAGTGCTGGTCCGTGCTGCGGAGCGTGCTATCTGGCATGAAAGCGAGTCGCAGCGGGCGCTCCAGCACCCCCGTAAACCAGCGGTGCATGGATGCATCGCCGAGGATCAGTTGAACTTCATCAGCCCAGACCTTGGCGTTGATGCGTGTTCCATCCACAAGGGACCACGGCAGCTCAACCGAATTCCCATTCCGCGAATCGGTCACTTGAAATCCGTTTCCGTGTGGCGCGCAATGCAAGCAGGCCATGGGCGCGCATTCGCGTTGAGAGAGGAATCGGCCATCGGGATCGATGAGCATCCAGCGGCGATCATGCTCCAGACCTCGGTCTGTCAATCGCACCTCCGGGACCGAAAAACCCCCGAGCGATTTCACCGGATAAACGTGAATGGAAGCAAGCGTAATGGACGTCATGGCGCGAGCCGCACCACGCGAACAAGCTGGTCGCCTTTGGAGGTCGTGAGTACCAGATGGTATACTCCGGCCCGCTCCGGCAGCACGCAGCGCCAGCCGTCCGAGCGCCGTGTGGCTTGCAACGGCACACGCTGGCCCGCTGCATCATAGGCGATGATCCGCGTGATCGCTGGCATGGTGATCAGCACGATGCCGTCGCGCGTTGGATTGGGGAACACCTTCGGTGCGATGGCCTGCGCCTCGCGGATACCGACCTCCACATCCATCAGCGAATCCTCCGCCACCAGTTCGGGTGTGCCGTCGGCATCGTGGTACATGGTGCGGAAGCTGTCGATGCGCGCGCCATGGAAGCTGAACATTTCCGCGTTCCATAGCGGCGGCACAGGCTGGTAATACACCTTCGTCTTCACCTGCACGGGGCCGGTGTATCCGTTCGTCGCGATGTGGTAATGCACGATGTCGCCCCCATTGCCTTCCACGCCGTTGGCATCATGGTTGAAATCGGGGTCCGTAATTGCCAGCCCGGCGATCTTCGTGGTGTCATAGCTCGGGTGCGAAGTGCTGAAGCCGATCGGCACTAGACGGTTGTCCTTCAGCGGATAGGCCGCGCGATGCAGGGTCGTCGTCACGTTACCGTTCACGTCGCCCATCACCATCTCATAGATCTGCACCTGATCACCTTCTGTGATCACGTCGTGGTGCGGCTCGTAACCGAGGTCATGCCCGTAGAGCTCGTAGGTGCTGTCCCATCGCCCGCTTTGGAAGAGCGTATCGCCGTTGTCGGTGAGCGCGATCACCTGCACGAAAGCTCTTCTGCTCGGATAGCCACTGGGGAATTTGTGGCCGATGAGGTTGGTGAGATGAACGTCCACGAAGACCGTGTCCTGCGTGCGCTCGGGCGTCACGGTCTCCAATTGCACGGCATGTCTCAGGTTGTAGCGGGTGCGGGCGATGGTGCTGTCGAACTCGGTGGCCGTGGCCGGGATGCCAAGCGTGCCGATGTGGTCCTTGAGCAGTTTCAACATGAAGGTATTTCCACCCGCGAGGTGGTGTTCCCCATAAGGGGATTGGCCGGGCAGGAAGATGTATTCCGAGGCCAGGATCACCGAGTCCTGGATGCGCGGGATGTGGCAGCCGCGACAGTTCTGCTGCGTTCCATAGTAGACCGAGTTCTTGTACTCCTGCCACATGGCCTGCTCGGTGAAATGCCCGCCGGTGAAGTTGCCACTGGTGTCGGCGGTCTGTGTGATCAACGTGTGGCAACCTGCGCAGACACGACCGTCCAGGATGTGCTGCCCCTGATCCGGCGTATAGCCCACGAAGTATTGCATGATCGCGGGGTTGATCTGCTGGTCCGTGTATGGCCCCCAGACGCGCGCACTGTCGAAGTGCAGGTCGCCGGAAAAGAAGTGGCCCGCGGAATCGGGATCCTGCATGTGGCAGGAGAGGCAGGAAACGCCATCGTGGGCGAACTTGCTGGTGTCGTAGTTCGCCATGGTGAAGTCGGGATGGCCGAGCATCTTCTCCTCGAAGACCGCCAACGGCGCGTGGCACTTCAGGCAGCCGTGTTCGATCTCTTCCTTGTGCGCCGGATTCACCAATCCCTCATGTTCGATCTTGGCCTCGAAGAAGGGATCACGGCCGCTGTTGCCCATCATGGTGCTGCGCCAATCGTCGGTCACATTCACATCCTGGCCCTCGGCAGCCACCATGGCGATGCCCAAGGAATCATGTCCATGGCAGCCCGAGCATCGGCCAGCGGTGACGAAGTAGGTGCCGAACTGAACATCGAGGCCTTGGATCTGGCCGCGCAGAATGGCCAGTTCGAGTGGACTGTGCGGACCTTCGATGGGGGTGGTGGCAGCGGTCCAGCCGACGAGCAGGAGCACCAACCCAATAAGACCGGCAAGCACTCGAAGTTGCTTTGGAATGAATGAAGGGCGTCGCATCGGGATGCCAAGGTATACGTGGACCTATGCGGAATGTGCTTCAGATCCCAAACGAAAAGAGCCGCTGTGTGGAACTCCTACTGCCAACTGGTGATAAGTGATCTACGAAACTCGGACTCAACACCAACTGACTCGCGATCATAAGACCACTCCCGACTGCGACCTGGTCCCCACTTTCACGCACACCATCGTTGATGCTTCAGCGTTCATCACAAAGGCCCGCAACGGCGCGCTCCTACTTTTGCCGCATGCACCGATCTCACCCGCACTCACTTCTATTCAACGCGATCCCACAGCGTTGGCTTTCCACCTTGGCCTTGGCCATCGGGCTGATCGGCCTTCTTCCACAGAATGGCCGCGCCCAATCGGTGCAGCCTTACGTGGACCACTGGGACAGCCTGAAGACCGTGAAGAAGAGCGAAGGGCTGCTGGTGAATGGCCGGGAGTGGGGCGAATGGAAATTCTGGGACCCCCAAGGCCATATCACGGAGAAGAGTGATTTCAAGAGCGGTGAACGTGAGGGCCACGTGATGATCTACTATGACAATGGCAAGGTGCAGCACGATGGCTGGTTCCACCTCGGCCAACAGGACAGCCTGATGCGCAGCTACTACCGCAGCGGTCAATTGATGGAAGAAGGCAACTACATGAAGGGCGTGAAGCGCGGGCCGTGGACCTATTGGTACGGCGATGGCCACCGCATGATGACCGAGCAATGCGACAAGGATGTCTGCCTCAGCATCGATGCCTGGGACCGCGACAGCACGCAGACCTTGAAGAACGGCGAAGGAACCATACGCACGTGGTATCCGACCGGCGACACCGCCGATGTGAGCCTTTACCATCTCGGTGTGCACAGCGGGGAAGAACGCTCCTATTGGCCGGCGGGTAATCTCAAGGCCCGCGGCCACTGGCTAGGCGGGGTGAAGCACGGGAAATGGGAGCACTGGTATGCTGACAGCACTCCGGAGCGTACCGAGAACTGGAGCAAGGGCAAGCTCGAAGGCCCCTTCACCACCTGGTTCACCAACGACACGGTGAATGTGGAAGGCTTCTATCTGGCGGACAAGAAGGACAGTACCTGGATGTGGTATACCACCACCGGTTCAAAGGACATTCAAGGCCACTTCAAAAATGACCTGCAGGATGGTCTCTGGAAGTACTGGTACCCCAATGGGCAGCTGAGTTCCACCGGCCTCTACCGCGCTGGTAAGCAGGAGGGTCAATGGCTCTATTACTACGACGGCGGCCAGAAGTGGAAGCTCGGCAACTGGAAGAGCGGCGAGAAGGACAGCCTTTGGAGCACGTGGTTCGAGAGCGGACAGAAACTTCAGGAAGGCAACTACGCGAACGGTAAGGAGGAGGGGCTGTGGAACAGCTGGTTCGTGAACGGACAGCAGAAGGACAAAGGCTCCTACAAACAAGGGCGGATGGATGGGATCTGGCAAGGCTGGCTTCCGGATGGCACCCAGAACTACTTGGCCACGTGGAAGGACGACGTGAAGAACGGCCCTTGGAAAAGCTGGTACGATAGCGGCAAGCCGAAGGAGGAAGGCAGCTTCGCCAACGGGCTGAAGAGCGGCCATTGGCTGGAGTACAATTCATACGGCCTGCCCGTAAGTGAAGGGGACTATTCCAAAGGCACGCCCACCGGTGCATGGACCTATTTTGATGACGCCGGTGTGAAGCAGCGCGAGCAGGGTTTCATCGATGGCGCACCCGACGGCAAGTGCACCGTGTACGATCGCAACGGCCGCGTAACGCAGGAAATGACCTACAAGGCCGGCAAACTGGACGGCACCATGACGATGTATGACGGCACCGGGAAAGTGGTCGCCACAGTGGTGTATGAGCAAGGAGCCGTGAAGCGCGCTCCACCTCCGGCAGTGAAAGGCGGGAAGCGCTGAACCGAGGGAAGGGCATGGACGTGAGAAAGCCCCGGCGTTTTTGCCGGGGCCCTGCCACCTGCCGTTTTAAGCCCGATCAAGAGGGCCAGCTCATCACAGTGCTCATCGGTAGCCGTTGATGTAAGCGTTTGCGATGATCTCGCTCTCCCTTACCAGCCCCTGAACGATTTCCCGGATCAGCTCATCGAGCTGTTGGTCCGAGTATCGAAGCAGGTCGTTGTACACATGCGACTTGCGTTTGCTGCTCTTGATGAAGGCTATTTTGTCCTTCTTCGTCATGGCACTTTCAACGGCAGCCCCGAGCAAAAGGATCCATCCGGGAGGAAATTTTTTCGGGAGCCCCACGGTTGGGTCAAAACGGGAGGACCGCCACGTTCCCGGTCCCCCGGGTCCCTAGCGGTCCTTCGCTTGAAGGCCACATCAATTGCGGCCTGGATCTTCCTGTCCTACCCCGTAGCGACCGTGCGACGCATGCGCAGGTCGATCAGCAGGCGGAGCGCATGCAAGTGGCGCTGTACATCACCGGCCACCATCCAACGGGCGGCAGCATCCTTCAACTTCCGGGCACGATCTGCATTGTTCATCGGGGTGGTCTTAATGGGTTTCGGAAAGCCTCTTTCAACGAGCGTGCCAAACCTTGGAAAGCTCATGGCGGCGGCGTTTCAAGGATTTGTTGTGGAGTTCCTTCCACGGGGACGGTCCACAGTTCCACCTTCGATCCCGCTGCAGGTGTGACCGCGATCAACCTATGCGGAATAACGCCTCGAAATGGCCTAAGCTCAGTCCGCGTAGAGGCCGTTCTGGCGGATGTAGGCCAGCACCTTCGGATCGAGCAGTCCTTCCACGGGCTTCCAATTGCGCAGGCGCACCCGGACACCTGTGGAGGAGATCTCCATAAGGGGAGCCTCCGGAATGAAGGTCACCGAGGGATGATAGAGCAGATCGGCCGCAGCCAAATGCTCTTCTACTCCTGTCCGCGGATAGACCAATACCGGGGTCTTCTCCAACATCGCACCAGCGTCCTTCCACAGATGCAACGACGCGAGGTTGTCGCTACCGATGATCAAGGTGAACTCATGTTGCGGCCAGCGCTCGCGCATGAAGGTCAAGGTGTCCGCAGTGTAGTTCGGCCGGGGCATATCGAGTTCCAAGCCGCTAGCATTCAAGCCTTCGATCCCCTGAACAGCGAGGTGCACCATGGCCAAGCGATGCTTCTCCGGGCTCAATTTGCGGTCCTGCTTGAAGGGATTCTGGGGAGTCACCACGAGCCACATCTGGTCGAGACCTCGCCGCTCCAGCATGTACTTCGCCAATGCGACATGGCCAAGGTGTGGAGGATCAAAAGATCCGAAGAGACAGCCGACCTTCATGTGTTCAGGAAAGTACGAACGGCGGAATAGGCCTCTTCACAAGCGAGCTCCATATCGTCGTTGATCACCACTTGATCGTAGTGGACCGTGAATGTGAGCTCATGATGCGCCTTATCCACGCGGACCCTCAACGTCTCCGGTGTTTCCGTGCCGCGCATCAGCAGACGTTGCTCCAGCGCGCCGATGGTAGGCGGCGATACGAAAAGACTCAAGGCCTTTTCACCGAAGCTCTCCTTCAGGCGCAGACCGCCCACCACGTCCACATCGAAGATGGGATGCCGACCCTCGCTCCAGATGCGATCGATCTCACTGCGTAAGGTACCATAGAAGCGACCGGGATAGACCTCCTCCCATTCCAGGAACTCGTCCTTCGCGATGCGCTCACGGAACTCATCCGCACTGATGAAGAAGTAGTCGTGTCCGTCGCGCTCGTAGTCACGCTTGGGACGGCTGGTGGCGCTGATGGAAAAATCCAGGTCAAGGTCGCGGCCGAGCAGATGACGCACGATGGTGGTCTTCCCCGCTCCCGAAGGCGCCGAGACGATGATGCATTTGCCGGTAGGCTCGGACGAAGACATCACAGCACGTTCAGCATTTGCTCCTTGATCTTCTCCAGCTCGTCCTTCATCAGCACTACGGTCCGCTGCATGTCGGCATCGTTGCTCTTGGAGCCGAGCGTATTGATCTCGCGACCCATCTCTTGCGTGATGAAACCGAGCTTGCGGCCTTGGCAATCCTCGGCGTCCATGGTCTCGGTGAAATAGCTGCAATGCGCTGCAAGACGCACCTTTTCCTCGGTGACATCCATCTTATCCAAGTAGAACACCAGCTCTTGCTCAAAGCGGTCCTGGTCCACCTTCGCCTTCAATTCCTCCAGTCGTGAAAGGATGCGCTCGCGCGTGCGGTCGATGCGGCCGGCATCCATCGCCTCCACGTCGGCCAGCAGTCGCATAATGTTCGCGGTACGATCCTTCAATTCAGTGTACAGCTTCTCCCCTTCTGCCTTTCTGAAGCTTTCATAAGCCTGCCAAGCTTGCTCGATCAACTTCTGCGTGGCGGTCCATTCGGCGGGATCCAATTCATCCTTTGCCGCGGACATCACATCCGGCATGCGCAGAACCACGGCGAGCAGGTCCGTGTTGCTTTCCGGCGCGACCTCTCGGGCCACGGCGCGCAACTCGTCGTGATACACCTGAATGAGATCCGCGTTGAACGTGGTTCGCTTCGCGGTCTTCGTGCCATCGATGCCCACGTAGAGGTCGGCCTTGCCACGCACAACTCGTTCACCGGCCCATTGCCGCAATTCGGTCTCCTTCTCACGCCAGACCGAAGGCATTTTCACCTGCAGGTCCAGCTGTTTGCTATTAACAGACCGCAGTTCTACGGTCACCTTTTTCTCGTTCACGAGACCTTCAGCGCGGCCAAAGCCGGTCATAGAGCGCAACATGGGCCGCAAAGGTAGCCGGGTTCACCGCGATACCGCAGCGTTTCCCTTCGGCCTTCTCCCCACGAGCCACACGCCGGCGAAGATGCAGATCGCACTCGCCAGTTGCGGCCATCCCAGACCGAGATCGCCACCGATGAACACGTATGCTGACAGCAAGGCCAGCACCGGTTGCAGATAAATGAAAGTACCCGCTACACTGGGCTGTACCACGCGTAGCGCCCACGTGTTCAGCAGGTAGGCCACGAAGGTCACCATTACCACAATGAAAAGCAGCTCACCGATCACAGTTCCACTCAAGTGCGACCATTCCACCGCACTGAACTCATGCAGGCCGAAAGGCACCACGATCACACTGCCGATCAGGAAGCACCACGCCATCACCGTCACTGCGGAATACTTCGACATAAGCGGCTTCACCATCACCAGGAAGACCGCGTAGGAGCTGGCGTTGATGAGGATGAAAAAGTCACCGAGCATCGATGAACCCGCATCATTACCTGATCCGAGGAAGATGAGCATCAGCGCACCGATCGCTCCCAAGGTCACGCCCATGGCCTTGTTCAGCGTGATGCGTTCACCGATGAGCACGCCGCTTAACACCAAAACGAGAATGGGGGTCGCCACCATGATGATGCTGGCATGCACCGGCGAGGTGCGCATGAGGCCATGGAAGAACATCAGCTGGTTGATGGCCACACCACTGACGCCGCAAATTATGAAACGACCCGAATCGGCCCATGCCACGCGTTCGCGTTTGATCAGCCACACCGGCCAGAAGAGAAGATTCGCCCCGGCGACACGCAGCAGGATAAATCCGGAAGGACCGATCACGCCGGGCATCAGCCCTTTCGCCACAACGTAGTTGATACCGTAGAGCAGGTTCACGATGAAGAGCGCGGCGAGCGCTAGGTAGCGGCGGTCCAAGAGGGAGGGCATGTGAATCTGTGGCCGAAAGGGATGGACTTCGTTTCGAGGCAAAGGTCATGTTATCGACCGATGCGGGCCGCTCGGCCTTTTCGGGATGACTTCTTCCAGGATAGATCTTCTTCACCCTACCAAACGGCATCCTACAAGTGCAATTGGCAGTGGCGATCAACAACTGTTGCCAAGTGCCACTGCAGACTGCCAACTGTTATTCCGCTTAACGCATTATGGCGAGACGCGCGCTGCTCACGGTTCCATCCTGTGCGGTCAACCGCACCATATAGCTTCCAGAAAGCACATTGGATGGGATGGTGAAGCGTAACTCATCGTTCATCAAACGGCCCTGCATGCCCAAGCCAAGGTCGACAGTCCTGCCACAAGCATCCATCATCAATACCGAGACGATCCCGCTTTGCCCGCCAGAAGTGCGCAGCGCGACCTCGCTACCCGCAGCTGCTGGATTGGGATAAAGCGCGGAGTTGCTCAAGGTGGAGGCCTCAGGGATACCGGTGGTGAAGTCGTTCAGGAACCGGATGATGGTCGCATCGTTGTTGTTGGGATTCCTTCCCTTGCCTGCTATCAAGATCTTACCATCCGTTTGCTGCACGCACGCATGAGCCTCTTCCAGGTCGGTACCGAGCCCGGCCAAGGCAAAACCAATATTGTTGAAGGTCAAGTCCAAGCCACCGTCCGGCAGGTAGCGAGCAAGGAATTGCTGGCTGGATCCAAAGAATGCACCGGATGTACCGGTGATGAGGATCTTCCCGTCTGCTTGAAGTGTCATACCGAAGGCTGCGTCAAACGAGGAGTTGTTGAAGACCTCCAAGCCATATGAGCCAAAGCTGAAGTCGATCGTTCCTGTGGAATCGTAACGAAGCACGAAGGCATCCACCGAACCATCATCCTCATCGATAAATCCGGTCAGGAGGAATTTACCTTCGGTTGTCATCGCTATGGCCCGCGCCTGATCGACGTTCCCGGAGAGTGCATGATCAACGATGCCATCGGTGCCGAAGGATGTATCGAGCGTTCCGTCCGTATGGAATCGTGCCATTAGCACATCGAAGTCCTCCCCACCTGCGATAGTGACCCCTTGGTCCTTGTGTCCGCAAACCACCACCTTGCCGTCTGCCTGCAGGACGAGACCTTGGAATACATTGTCGATCTGGGTGACCGGTATGCTCGCAATGCCATTGGTGCCGTAGGTCGTGTCGATGGAACCATCCTCCATCAAGCGCACCACGATTGGCACATTGTTGTAAGTGGTGGTATCGGTGGTACTTCCCGACAACATGATCTTGTGGTCGGGGGTTTCCACGGCGCCGTATGCGAAGTCGTCCCCAGGGCCTATGTCATGGATGGCTATACCGTTGGTCCCGAAAGTGCTGTCCAAACTGCCGTCCGGATTCAAACAGATCACCATCAAGGCGAACTGGTAATCCGGACCCGTCTCCGCGCCGGCCACGACGATCTTGCCATCATGGCCAATGAAGCAGGCGTATGCGTAAGACTCGGTGTAGTCCGGAAGGATCACATAGCCGGTGCCATTGAAGGTGGTGTCCAAGCTGCCGTCCGGCATGTTCCGCATCACCAGGAATCGGCCTCCATAATTCGCATTCGAGGCGGTCCCCGCCGTCACGATCTTCTGGTCTCCGGGTTGGATGGCCATGCACTCCAGACCATCCACATTGCCGAAGTCCTGGGTCACCAGTCCATTGGTACCGAACGTGGGGTCCAATTGCCCAGCTTGGGCGGAAGCGGTCTGTGTTGATGCGAGCACACCCGCAAAGGCGACGATGAGCGAAATTCCTTTAAGAGGGTTGTGTGTTTTCATGAAGGCAAGATCATTTCCCGGCCAGGATCGATCTTGGACGGAGCCGTACAATGTACGTATCGCGCCCATCTCGGCCATCCAAGGGGCCAGGCTTCTTAGTTTATAGGTCACGCCGCGACGAAAGGTCTGTAAAAGCACAAGCGAAGGTCGCGGGTGGCGAATACCTTGGCCCCGTGGCAATGGTCATGCAAGAGGAACTGGATATGAATGCCAAGGACGAGCGCGAAGTGAGGCGCTCGTTCCGCGCGTGGAAATCCCTGCTGCCCATCGCCTTCGGATTGATCGCCGTAGGTTTCCTCCTCTGGCACGAATTGCGGGAATCGGGATTCGAGCATGTGGATGCGGGCACCGGCAACTACGCTTGGGTGGACACTAACCACAACGGCGAAGTGGACCTCGGCACTGCGGCGGAATTCTTGCCCGCAGCGCATGGCGACTATCGCCTAATGACCGGCATGGAGCGCCTGCGCAGCGTGCACCTCGTACCGTGGGGAATGCTGTTGTTGTTCGCCGCATTGATCGCGAACGGCCTGCGCGACTTCGGCTACATCGTCCGGTTGCGGATCCTCACCGATGGCGAATTCGGTTGGAAACGCTCCTTCCAAGTGATCGCGCTGTGGGAATTCGCGACGGCCGTTGCACCCGCAGTGGTAGGCGGTACAAGCGTGGCTATCTACGTCATGGCCAAGGACGGCACGCCGCTCGGTCGAAGCGCCGCGATCGTGCTTGTGACGGCCATGCTGGACGAACTCTTCTTCCTGATCTTCGCGCCGGCCGTGTTCTTCTTCGTGGGCATCGACAAATTGTTCCCGCCGGAATTGGACGCAGCGATGTGGGGCTTGCCGGTGCAGGCGCTCTTCTGGATCGGTTACGCCTTCATCGCCGTGATGAAGGTTACCGTGTTCTACTCGGTCTTCTTCCGTCCGCGCGCTATCAAACTGCTCTTGGTGAGCCTCTTCAAACACCGCTGGATCCGGCGCCTGCGTCCACACATGGCCGAGGCCGGCGACGACCTCATCGCGGCCAGCGACCAATTCAAGGGACGTTCCGTAGGCTTTTGGTTGAAGGCGATCGCCGCGACGTGGTGCTCTTGGGGTGCGCGCTTCCTTGTGCTGAATCTCATCGCCGCCGCATTCTTCACCGTGAGCCATCCGCTGTTGATGTACGCGCGGCAGATCGTGCTTTGGGTGATCCTGTTGATCAGCCCCACTCCCGGTGCGAGCGGCGCGGCGGAGTTCGCCTTCATTGGCTTTATGCGCGATCTCCTCCCGGCCGGAGCGATGCTGGTGGTGGTGGCCTTGCTCTGGCGGCTCTTCACCTACTACCTCTATCTGTTCGTGGGCGCTATAGTTGCACCTGGTTGGCTACGACGCACAGGGAAAGACCGCGCCAAAGTCAAGCCTAATTAAAGTTTTCGGGGCTCTCATCCGTCAGTGACGAGTAATGGACCACCTTTGACAGACGGCAGAAGCCAGATCCCATGTTCACTTCTCCTACCCTTCCTTCCACGTTGCCGCCGGTCGCAAGTCCTGAAACGGCACGATCGCTGAAGGCCTTCGGACATGTTGAAGTGCTGCGGATCAAGCGTCGCTCACGCAAGCAGCCGGACCTCCTGTTATTCAGGGGAACACCGGGTGCCAAGCACAGTACGGTGCACAGCGTTTTGGTCACGCTAGCGGAGTTTGAAGGGGAAGCTCCCGCCCCTTATTACGACCGTCAAGCCGAACGTATCCATCTGCACTATTCCAGCGCTGATGACCCCGAGTTGCAGGCCTTGCTGGCCGATCCCGGATCATTCATGTGTTACTGCTGGACCAGCTTCGATGGTGCCCACAGCCATGCGTGGCTGCTGCGGATGAGCTGATCTATTCCCAAAAAGCGTCCTCGGGCTTTCCTGCGCTGGGTGCAGGATGATGGAGGCTCGCATGGGCTTTCTCGATCTCCTTCAACTCTTCAGGCGTGGCCACATCTTGGATGAGGTTGAACAGCTGCCGCTCCTCGAAGCGGATATGCGCCTCCAATTCCTCCTCGATCATGGAGATCGCCAACATGGCATCGGTGCGGCCATTGATCAAGCGCTGCAGCCGCCGATGCTCTGCCATGGCCTTCCGTACCCCGGGATGATCCATGCCGAGTACCGGGAAAAGCACGGTCTCTTCGATGGTGAAATGAGGCTTCAGCCGTTCCCGAAGGAAGCGCTTGCAATAGTTCCGGATGCGGGCGGGTGCCACACCTTTCGCAGTGCCCGCCCTGATCTTCCAGCATAGCAGGAGCCCCTCGTGGTGCTCGCGGCTGATCCCTTTTAATTCTGCAAGTCGCTCAACCGGCGAGATTCTCCAATTGCTTCTCCAGCGCTATAGCGCGGGGAAACATGATGTTGTTCTCCAAGTGGATGTGCAGGTGAAGGTCATCCTCGAATTCCTTCAGCATGGAGAACGCCGTAGCGTAAGTGGCGCATCCATCGGCCGGCCTGGTGAAATGGTCGCTCACCGCGTTCATGCGATCGAAGCGTTCGCCCTCGTCATTGTGGTCCGCCATCATTGCATGCACCGGGTTTTCCACCGTTCCGAAATGCGGCTTCTTGAACGGCTCGCCGCTACGTTCGCTCTTTGCAAGGTTGCGCACGAAGGGGAATAGCATCAGCTCCTCCTTCTTCATGTGCATGGCCATGGCACCCACACAGGTGTTGAATTCCTCTGCGATAGTGAACAGTTCCGGATGGCGCTCGCCATGCACCTTGCACAACTTGGCCAAGTACTGTTGGATGATCGGTCCGCGCTCCTCCACATAGCGGTGATGCACGGTCTCCACATGGTCCGCCAGTCGGTCCAAGGGCCAGGTGCGGGCGTCATCACCGCTCTTGGCATCGCGGGCCAGGAGTTTGGTGATGTCCTCGGCCAACTTTCCTTGGTCGATGCTGTTCTTCTCGCAGACCTCCTGCACGGAGCGGCCTCCTTTGCAGCAGAAATCAATGCCGTACTTGGTGAGCACGGCCGCCGCGCGATAGTCCTCGGCGACGATGGACCCCACGGTCCGTTCGGGTGTGATCTTCATGATCGTGTTGTTTGGTTGTTGATCGCCTATACCCCGGCGCGGGTTGATATGTGTTGGAACTGGATGATGCCGAGCACGGCAAGCAGCGAGACCTTCAACACTTCCAGGATAGTATTCATCGTGCGCAGGCCGGCACCTGGATCGCCTTGGCCATGGAACACCGACAGGGAATCCGTGTAGAGGGCCGGTTGCAGCCAGATCGTTTGAAGGGCAAGCAGCGCGACAAGAATGAAGGCGACAACGAGCATAATGACCGGGGCCTTGCCCAGTATGAGATCCGCCACCACCGCGCAAGCGAAGACCCATTCCACCCGTACCATGGCTTGGAACATCACCTTATCGAGGCTCAATCCCACGGGAAGCGAAACACCGAATGCGTTGTACTTCAACCACGATGCGATGAAGGCGATGCCCACAACGAGGCCCAGCCATGTGAACACCGCGACCAATGTGACCGGATGCTTCACAAAGGCCATCACCGGATGGGCGTGATGCCGGTGCGGGCGTACTCGGCCAGTTTGAATTGGAACATCTGTGCCATCAGCACCGAACGCTGCTTCGCCTCATCGGCCTTTGGCCCGGTGAAGAGTTCCTCCAGCGTCGCATGGAAGAGTTGCAGCCAGCGATCGAAATGGCTTTTGTCCACCGGGAGTTGGGAGTGCGGCATGAAGGGGCTGCCGTAGTAGGTGTGTTCGCCCAGCAGGATGGTCTGCCAGAAGCGGTAGAGCTTGGCCAGATGCTCGGGCCAGCGATCCTGGATGGTGTCGTTGAAGATGGGGCCGATCAACTCGTCCAAGCGGGCGCGACCGTAAAAGGTGTCCACCAAGAGTTGCACATCCTCTATCGTGCGGATATCGCCCTTCTCGCGTTGCTTTTCGTCGGGACCGACCGGTAGACTGCTATCCATATTCAACTTGGCCTTCGATTTGGACCGCAAGGTACCGGCACCGGATACGGTGCTGGCTGACGATCGTCAGGTCATCGTTGCCCCGTCACCGCTGGTTCCGCATAGATGTTGAAGCGCTCGCCACGCAGGAAACCGATCAACGTGAGCCCGGCTTCCTTGGCGAGTTGCACAGCAAGCGATGATGGTGCTCCAACCGCGGCCATCAAGGGGATGCCGGCCATGATACACTTCTGGACGAGTTCGAAGCCCGCGCGGCCACTGACGAGCAGTTGATAGTTGTTAGTTGTCAGTTGTCCGGGCGGACTTTCCAAGGTCGTGCGCCGGGATGCGAGCAGCGCTCCGATCACCTTGTCCACAGCGTTGTGGCGGCCTACATCTTCGCGCAGGATAAGGAGATTTCCATCGCGGTCGAAGAGCGCCGCCGCATGGATGCCGCCGGTGTGTTTGAAGACGATCTGTGCTTCGCGCATGCGGTCCGGTAGTGCGGTGGTCACCTTGGGATCAATGGGTCCGAAAGGCGTGAGCGTTGTACTGCACTGCGTGCGCACCGCGTCGATGCTCGTCTTTCCGCAGACGCCGCAACTGCTGCTGGTGTAGAAGTTCCGTTGCCACTTAGCTGGATCAAGCTCCATGGACGGATGCAATTCCACGCGCACCACGTTGCCGCGCTCCTCCTCCTTCACGTCTTCGCAATAGGCCACGCGCAGGACCTGTGTGAGACCCGAGATGATGCCTTCGGAGAACAGAAATCCGAGTGCCAATTCCTCGTCGTTCCCCGGCGTGCGCATGGTGACGCTGAGACGTACTTCCTTCCGGTCCTCTTCCGGTCCGCGGCCAAGTCGGATCTCCAGCGGCTCTTCGGTGACGAGGATGTCATCGGTTGCGACGGACGCGCCATGTTCGACCCGAGTGATGTGTATGGACGATACCGGTGTGCGCATGTGTTTCAACCTTTCCTCCTCCAGCACGTCTCCATGTGGTCATCCACCATGCCGCAGGCCTGCATGAAGGCATAGACGATGGTGGTGCCAACGAACTTGAAGCCGTTCTTCTTCAGGTCCTTGCTCATCGCATCGCTCTCCGGCGTGGAAGTGGGCAACTGCCCCTTCCGCTGATTCACGATGGTCTTGCCGCCGACATGCTTCCAAAGGAAACGGTCGAAGGAACCAGGGCCATCCTCCATGATCTTCAAGTAGGCCTGCGCGTTACCGATGGACGCCATGATCTTCGAGCGATTGCGGATGATGCCCGCGTCATTCATCAACCGCTCGATGTCCTTCTCGTCGTAGCGCGCGATCTTCTTCGCGTCCCAATTGTCGTAGGCCTTCGCATAGCTCTCCGTGCGGATCAGGATGGTGTACCAGCTCAATCCGGCCTGCGCGCCATCGAGGATCAGCTTCGCGAAAAGCTTGCGGTCGTCGTGCTCCGGCACGCCCCACACCTCATCGTGGTAGCGCATGTAGATGGCGTCCTTCATGCACCACGAGCAGCGTTCCAATTCCTTCTTCATAAATGCAGTTGCATGAACACCAGATGACCGCGCAGATCCTCGCGGACTGACTCGGGGACCGGGATGAAGTTGAATCCGAGTTTGCGGTAGAGCGCTTGCGGCTCCGTCATGAAGGCGCCCGTATCGAGCCGCATGGTCGTGTAGCCCTTCTGGCGCGCGGTAGCGATGAGCGTGGTACACAGCGCCTGCGCGATCCCCTTGCGCCGATGCGCGATCGGAACGAAGAGCCGCTTCATCTCACAGGTCTCCGCATCCATCGGGCGCAAGCAGACCACACCCGCGGCCTCTCCTTCATCACTGGCAAGCAATACGAAGCCGCGCGGAGGCGGGTAATACGCATGCAGATCGGACACTTCCTTCTCGTATGCGGGCAGATCGAAATAGCGAATTACAGTATCGAGATGCTCGACATAGTGTTGACGCTGATGCGGCGGGAATGCACGCAACAGGACCTGGGCCTTCACCAGGTCTTCCGCATTCGTTACCTCCGTGATGCACACCATGGGCGAAAGTTAGACGCCCATCGGATCGCTCATTTCTCCGGCCGCGGCTTCTGGTCGACCCACACCAGCGCGTCCGTCTTACAGCCCAAGGCTTTGGCTTGTGCCACATACTTGTCCTTGATCTCCTGGGGCATCGTGGTCTCGCGGGATAGCAGCCACAGGTAGTCCGTGCTTTTGCCGATCACCAAGGCGTAGCGATAATCCGGGTCCAACGCGATCACGTTATAGCCCGCATAGAACGGCCCGAAGAAGGAGACCTTCAATTGGCCTTCGTCCTTGGCACCGACGAACTTAGCCTTGCCTTCGGCCTTCTGCCACTTCCCCTTCTTCACGTAATAGCCGCGGTTCAACACCGACAATGTTCCGTCCGGTCGCACACCATATTCAGCGGTCACGTTCTCCAAGTTCTTCTCGAAGCTGTAGTCGAAGCGGGCTATCTCGTACCACTTGCCGACATAGCGGTTCGCATCGAATGGCTTGACGGCCTTCGCATTATCAGGAATGCTGATACAGCCGGACAGGCCCAAGGAAATGGCCAGCAGCGCGGCGCTCAGCAGGAAGGATGTCTTCATTGGATCGTGATCGTTCGTCCATCAACGCCTAGCATCCGCAGATCGTTCATGTCATCCGCAATAGCCCTTGGTACCTTTGCGATGGATATGGCCCTGCTCACCGACCTGCATTCCCGCACCCACCGCAGCCTGCGCATCAGCATCGTGGACAAGTGCGACCTGCGCTGCACGTACTGCATGCCGGAGGATCAGCACTTCCTCAAGCGCGAGGAACTGATGACGCGCGAGGAGATCGGCACACTGGCCAAGCTCTTCGTTGAGAAATATGGCATCACCAAGATCCGCCTCACCGGTGGCGAACCGCTGATGCGTCCGGACGTGGTGGACATCGTGCGCGACATGGCGCAGCTCCCCGTAAAGCTGGGCCTCACGACCAATGCAATGCGGCTGCATCTCTTTCTGGACGACCTGGTCACCGCAGGATTGAAGAGCCTCAACATCAGCCTGGACACCTTCTATGCGGAACGGTTTAAGCAACTCTCTCGTCGGGAAGGCCACGGTCGCGTGCTGGCGAACATCGAACAAGCGATCGATCGCGGCCTACATGTGAAGTTGAACATGGTGGTGATGCGCGGCGTGAATGACGATGAGCTGCTCCGTTTTGTGGAGCTCACGCGCGACCGCACAGTGCATGTCCGCTTCATCGAGTTCATGCCCTTCGCTGGCAACAAGTGGGGCCGTGACCGCGTGTACACCTATGGCGAAATGCTCGGTCGCATCGGCAGTATGCATGCTATCGAGAAGCTCGACGATGATCCGCACAGCACCGCCAAGTCCTACCGAGTAAAAGGTTGGCAAGGCACCTTCGCGGTGATCAGCACCGTGACCGAACCCTTCTGCGGAAACTGTGATCGCTTACGACTAACGGCCGAAGGCAAGATGCGCAACTGCCTCTTCGCCCGCGAGGAGACCGACCTGCTCTCCGCACTACGACGCGGCGAGGATGTCTCACCCTTGATCGAAGCGAATGTTCTCGCGAAGCACAAGATGCTCGGTGGATTGCCGCCCTTCAATCCCGACAAGCAGGAAGAGGTGCTGCACGACCTGAGTACACGGCCTATGGTGAGTATTGGAGGGTAAGCGGCGCCGCAAGCGCGTGTTGGTGAATGGTTGCCGGTGATTGGTGATTAGCCACTGACGACCGCTGCCATCTGCCCCTGCCAACTGCCACTGGACCTACGACTCCTCCTCGTAGAAGATCTTGTAGAACTTCCTTCCGTTCTCGTCCACGCCGTGCTCGATCTTGTTGCGGTCGCCGTGGATGTAGATGTGAAAGTTCTTATCCAGCTTCAGTACGCTCTTGAAGACGCGCGCCTGGCGCTTCACCGCATGGGCGGAGATCTCGAAGTTGTCCTGCAGCTTCACGTCGTTCTCTTGCTGGAAGCGGTCGCTGTACTGGTTGAACGACTGGATCGTGCCCTCCTGCTGAAAGACCTCGGTGGCGAACTCCTCCTTGTCGAATTCGTCGTGGCTCTTGAAGTACTGGACCGAGCGGTTCAGCAGATCGATCTGGTCGGCCTTCTCCACCACGAAGTCCTGCGGAAGTTGCTCGGTGATGAAGGTCTTGGTGACGCTCATCAGGTCGCTGGTGCTGTTCACGTTGTCCTTCTTCGCGCGTGATCCGATGAAGTCCTGCTGCCAGTATTCCGTGCTCGCTTGGTTGTCGATGATGAAGAGCGTGCTGCTCTTTCCGGTGAAGACGACCAGGCAGGCCTTGTTCGGTTTGTTGTTGCCCAGCCCGCGCTGCATGCGCAATGCGATGGCATAGTTCTTCAGCTTGCTCTCCAGGAAAACTTCCTTCTCATCGAACTTGAAGATGCCCACGGCCTCATGCTCCGCGCTGCCGATCTGCACACCGCTGAACTTCGCCACGATGAGATCACCGCCCGGCATCTTGCTGTCCTGCGTCGAGGCAATGAGGAGCTTGGCGATGGCCTCTGAATTCTCTACGATGCTTTCGCCGTCGTAGATCTTGGTGCACAGCTCCTGCAAGGCATTTTGCTTCGAATCGAATTCACAGGTGAAGGCCATGTTCGCGAACGGCCTCAGGAAAAGCTTCCGCAGGAACTGCTGCTCCTCCTCACCTTTGATCACCGCGCTGAAATCGCTGAATATGCTGGCCTCGCCCGCCGCACCGATGCGGTGCAACACGAACTCTTCTGTGAATGCTTCCTTGCCGTTGACCATGTCGATTGTTTTACCGCCAAGACGCTAATGTTTCATCCCGATCTTCTCGGGAGGACGCAAAGAAACTCCCTTTCCCCGGGCTCTGGCAATGAGTTGCTTGACCGATAGCCCCGACCTACCGGCTACCTTCGCGCTATGAAGCAATTATCCGCAAGTATCCTGCTTTTTACCGGTCTCAGCAGCGCCAGCGCGCAACCCACGAACGTCCTATTCATCGGGAATAGCTATACCAATGTGAACAACCTTCCGGAGATGACCCGCCTGCTGGCGCTATCCCTTGGCGACACGTTGGCAGTGAGCAGTTCGATGCCGGGCGGCGTCACCTTTCAAGGGCACACCACGAACACGATAACGCAAAACTTGATCGACCAAGGCGACTGGGACGTGGTGGTGCTTCAGGAACAAAGTCAGATCCCATCCTTTCCTCCAAGCCAAGTGGCGTCAGACTGCTACCCATACGCCACCGCATTGGTGGATAGCATCCGCGCGCATTCCCCGTGCGCCGACCCCCTGTTCTACATGACCTGGGGCCGCGAGAACGGTGATGCGGACAACTGCGCCAGCTGGCCTCCAGTGTGCACCTACACCGGCATGCAGCAGCAACTGCGGCTGAGCTATCTGCAAATGGCGCAGGACAACAGCGCCGAATGTGCGCCAGCCGGCATGGCGTGGAAGCGAGTGCGCGAGGAGTATCCCTCGATCGGCCTGTATGCTGCCGATGGCAGCCATCCCAGCATTGCCGGTTCCTACTTGGTGGCCTGCACGATGTACAGTACCTTCTTCCGCCGCACCACTGTTGGGCCACGTACATGTCCACCTTGGATGCGAGCACTGCCGCCACCCTGCAACTGGTCGCGTCATCCGTAGTGGTGGACAGCTTGGACACGTGGAACATCGGAGTGAACGATCCATCCGCGTTGCCGGTCTTCACCGACATCGGTGGCGGTCAAGTGATGTTCAGCGAAACCTCAACGAACACCACCAGCAACTTCTGGGACCTCGGCGATGGCAGCACCAGCACGGAAAGCGCATTCACGCACAGCTACACCAGCAACGGCGACTACACGGTCACGTATGTCGCGATGGATGATTGCGGTCGATCGGACACCAGCGTCTTTGTAGTGCCTGGAATCGTAGTCGGGATCCATGAAATGCACGCCACCACCTTCCGTGTGACCAGCGATGCGCAAGGACTTTCTATTCACAACAGCGGCGATGCGGGGACCTTGCAACTGTTCGATGTACAGGGTCGTATTCTGCGATCAGTTCGAGTGGATGCAAGAAGTGATCAACGCATCCTGATGCCTTCCGGGCAATGCATATTATGGCGGTTTGTCGAGCCGGATGAGCTGAGGAGCGGTCTGGCTGTGATCCCGTGACTTAGTATTCCTGGTTCACCGCATTCCTTGGCGTCCTCCCGAGAAGATCGGGATGAAACATTAGCGTCTTGGCGGTGAACTCTTACTTCCCGTGCCGATATGCATGTTCCTGCACCTTGACCACATGCAGCACGAACGGGAAAAGCGCGTCCATCGTCTCTTGTGTTCCCCGTGTTGATCCCGGAAGAGTGATGACGAGCGTGCGACCGATCATGCCGGCGATGCCGCGGGACATGATCGCAAGAGGCATGCGCTCTTGGCCATAGCTGCGCGCGGCTTCCATGATGCCGGGCACCTCGCGATCGAGGATGGGGGCGATGGCTTCTGGTGTGCGGTCACGTGGTGAAAGGCCCGTGCCTCCTGTGGTGAGGATGAGGTCAATGCCTTGCTTGGCCCAGGTCTTCACCTGTGCGGCGATCTGTTCCGGTTCATCAGGAATCAGCGCATTGGCAGCGATCTCCACACCGATCGCCTTCAACCGCTCGCCGATCGCCGCTCCGGCCTTGTCCTCCTTCTTGCCTGCTGAAACACTGTCGCTGATGACGAGCACCGCCGCACGCGGCATCTTTTCGAACTGATCTTTCCAATCGCTCTTGCCTCCCTTTTTCTCCACCAAGCGGATGCGATCGATGGTGATGCCTTTGTCGATCGGCTTCAACATGTCATAGATGGTGAGCGCCGCGACACTGGCTCCGTGCATGGCCTCCACCTCCACACCGGTGCGGTAGATGGTGCGCACTTTCACGGTGATCACGATGGACATGTCCTGCACGCTGCTGGTCACCTCGGCGTGTTCCACCGGTAAGGGATGGCAGTCCGGGATCATGTCCGCGGTACGCTTGATGCCGAAGAGACCTGCGATGCGTGCGGCTTCGATCACATCGCCCTTGGGAACACGTCGCTCTCTTACGGCAGCGATGGTCTCCGCCTTGCTGACGGTGACAGTGGCCTCGGCAATGGCTTCGCGCAGGCTGGTGGGTTTGTGGGTGATGTCGATCATGATCGTTGGGGCGGGAGATCTCCCGCCCTTACCGGTTCTCTTTCCAAACGTGCGTGCTGTCCTCCAGTATCTCCTTCCCGAAGATCGGCAGGCGCTTCTTCACTTCATCGGTGACGAAGGCCACGGCCTCGCGCGCCGTATGGCGATGCGCTGATGATGCGAAGACGAAGAAGCACAGCTCCCCTGCCTTGATGACGCCTTGGCTGTGATGCAGGTGCAGACAGGTGATGGGCCAGCGCGCGAAGGCCTCCTCGCGAATGGCGATCATCTGTTCGTTGGCCATGTCACGGTACGCGGTGTATTCGATGGCTTTGACAGTTGTCCGTTGTCCGTTGTCAGTTGTCAGGGCGTTCGCCGAAGGATCCGTGCGATCGGGGATGGCGTCCGCGCGCACCTGGCCCAAGAAGATCTCGTGCGCACCGATGTCGTGGCGCGTGCTGTGCTTCGCGATGCTCTCCGCGATGAAGGCGGGATCGATCGGGCCTTCGGTGAAGATGTCGCGCTTCCTTTGCGCCTTCGTCTCGCTCATCCTCCTGCGAATGGTGGCAACAGTGCGATCTCCTCGCTGCCGTTCAATGCAACATTCCCGTGCGTGATCTTTCGGTCTACGGCCAATGCGTAGCTCAGCGATGCAAGCCCTTCGATCCGTCCTTCCAAGGCTTGCTTCAATGCTTGCGTGTCAGGCGCCGTGATCGACAACTTGTCGGTGCCGGCCTTCTCCGCGATCAATCCGAATAGCAGCACGTCCATCACTCAAAGGTCGTCAGGACTGTTGAGGTTGCGGAAGAGGTCCTCGGGCCAACCATCTTCGCCGGGATTAATGTCGAGGTACGCGGCGCGCACATCGGCCAAGGCACTGTGCATGGAAAGCTGGCTGCGCGTGATGTGGTCCATGAAGGCATCCGCGCAACGCCGATGATAGGCAGCGACCAGAGGCTCGAGGTTCCCTTCGTGACGCGGGACGAGCGCATCGGCGTTCTCGGGCATCTCGCGCGTGAGCCGTTCCAAAAGTTTCGCATTCACGCCGGGCACGTCCACTGCGAGCACCAGTAAACGATCGTGCCGCGCCGCTCCCATTGCTGTGACGATACCTCCCAAAGGCCCTAGCCCCGGGATCTCATCCGGCATCACATCCAGCCAGATATGTCCGTACTGGCGCGGCTCACCGATCACCAGCAACTCGCGCACATGCGGCTTCAATTTCTCTATGGCATGTAGCAGTAAGGGCTTGCCATCCACTTCCATCAGCGCCTTGTCCTGGCCCATGCGCGTGCTTTTGCCGCCAGCGAGCACCACTCCTGTCCAAGCGTATTTGCTTCCCATCAATGGATGTAATGTACTTCGATCATGTCTCCGGTTTTCAACTCGCGCACGTTCGCCGGAATGAATGCCAACGCATTCGCCCCGGTGATCGATCCCAACATGTGAGATCCCTCATCCGCCAACAATTTCACTTTGCCATTCGCCACAAGCGCCGCACGGAATTCCGCGCGATCCCCTTTGACCTTCAACTCGTGTTCGATCGGAAGATGGTCCGTGTGCGGACCCGGTTCCCTCGCTCCTTGCATAGCGCGCAGGAAGGGCAGCACGTATTCCAAAAAGAGCACCATCACAGCGCGGGGATTGCCGGGCAGTCCGAAGACGAGCGTGTCTTCCAGTTTCCCGAAAAGCATCGGCTTGCCCGGTTTCTGCATCACGCCGTGCAGGATGATCTCCGCTCCAAGCGTTTCCAAAGTGGACCGGATCAGATCGTGATCACCAACGGAAACGCCACCGGTGGAGATGATGAGATCATGTCGCTGCGTCGCTTGCTTCCACGCAGCGATCAAGGCCTCACGATCATCGCTGACCTGCACTACGCTTGCTTCGATCCCCGCTTCGCGCAACGCCGCTTGCAACATCACGCCGTTGCTTCCGAAGATCCTACCGGGTTGTGGAACCGTGCCTTCCACGAATTCATCCCCGCTGATCAGCAATGCCACGCGCGGCTTCTCCGCCACTTTGATCTCTTGTATACCGACCGACGCCAACAGCCCGATAGCAGCCGCATCAAGTAGCATTCCTTTCGGCAATGCCACATCGCCAGCACGCAACTGCTCTCCTTTGAAGCGCACGTTTCCGCCGCGCTTCAACTTCACGTCGCTGTGCGTCAACACATCATCATCGCGTTGCGCGAGTTCCTGCATCACCACAGTGTCGGTGCCCTTCGGCAGCATGGCACCTGTGAAGATCCGCACGCATTCACCGGCATTCAGGCTTCGCGGAAACGCATCGCCAGCGGCTACTTCACCTATCACCTTCCACTCTTTCACTACTTCTGAAAACGCGAACGCGTAGCCGTCCATCGCACTGCAATCGAAGAGCGGGTGATCGAAAGGCGCGGCCACATCGTTCGCAGCAAAGCGACCCAATGCATCGATCAGCGGCACCGCTTCCGTCGGCATCACCTGCACGTTCGCTATCACACGCCGCTTCGCTTCTTGCACGTCGATCATGCCATTATCAGTTTCACGCTGGCTAAGAGCAGCACGATGCCTAACGCCTGCTTCAATCGCAATTCGTTCAATCGCTTCGCGCCGATCCAACTGCCGAGCAGTCCGCCCAATACCGCGGCGATGATCCACGGCACCATGCTGGTGCTCAACGTTTCCCCACTTCCGAAAGCACCGATGACACCAGCGGTGCTGTTGACGAAGATGAAGAGCGCCGAGGTCGCAGCCGTGGTCTTCATGTCAGCCCAATTACAGAGCAGCAACACCGGGCTCAGTAGGATGCCGCCGCCGATGCCGATCATGCCGGAGACGAAGCCGAGCACCACACCGATCAACAGGCCCCAGATCAAAGGCACCGGCTTGATGCCCTCACCTCCCTTGCCGAAGAGACCGAACAACCGAGCCACCGCAAAGAGCAGGCAGACCGCAAGGATGCGCCTGTAGATCTGAGGATCTAGCACGATGTGCGCGCCGAACCATGCGGCCGGAATGGAGAGGATCGCGAAGGGCCAGAAGGTGCTCCATTTGAAATGGCCGGAGCGCGCGTACTGCGTGAAGGATATGGCGCTGACAAAGAGGTTCAGCACGAGTGCGGTGGGGCGCATCACCACCACGGACATGCCCGCCAGCGCCATCAACGCGAGATAACCGCTCGCGCCGCCATGACCCACCATGGCATAGGCGAAGGCCACAAAAGCGATCAAGACGATCAAGAGCGTGGTGTCCATCGATCACTTTTCCGGTGGATCGATCGCGGTCCAACGTTTTCCATCGAAGAGGTCGATGCGGCCGTTCTTCACGGGTTCATTCTGAAGCAATGCATGGAGCAGTTGAGCCATACGCCGGCCGGTCTCTTCCAGTGTCACTAGCGGCACTTTCCGCATGTCGCAACCGTCCTGCTCCATTCCGGGCTTTCCTTGGAAGATATCATCCCGCGTGATCGCTTCATCAGCTCCTTCGGCGTGCAGCACCATCACTTGCCCTTCCTTGCCATGTACCGATCCGCTCACCAGCGGTACGCCGTAATCCGCGCAGGTGCGATCGAGAAGACGCTTCACATGCGCATCATCCGTGCAATCCGCCACCACATCGTGCATAGCGATGACGGCTTCGGCACTGTTCACATCGATGAATTCATCCCGCCCGATCAGGCGCACTGCGATCGGCATGTTGCGCACCCAGGCCGCGACCACTTCGCTCTTCGACTTGCCGATGTCCACGGGTGCGAAGAGCTCTTGCCGATACAGGTTCTTCTCCTCCACGCGATCCCCATCCATCACAGTGATGCCCTCCCATCGCCAGCGCAACACGCGCGGAAGCAGGGTATTGCCGAGGCCTCCTGCACCCACCACCAGCAACCGCAGCTGTGGAACTTCTTCACTCGCATCATCCATGCCTCAAAGTAACCACCCGGGAGTGCTATGAAAAAGCGAACGGCCCCGAGATCTTCGGAGCCGTTCCCTAAAAAAACGCTTTCGACTATTGCTTGACGAAGCGAGCGGTGCTGGTCCGCGTGGTGGAGTGCATCCGCAATGTGTAAGCACCCGGTGCCAAGGTGGAAATATCCACCGGTCGCCCTGTCTTGTCGAGATGCGTGCTCATCACGGAGCGGCCTGCAACGTCGAGGACGATGACATCCACCTTGTCTGTGGGCAGATCCCCGAGGATCGTTAATCGGTCCGTGGCAGGATTGGGGAAGATCCTGAAATTCCCGGAACTGGCGTTCTCATCGATGCCCACTTGGCCGATCAGCACCGTCGCGGAAGCGCGCGGGCTGGGACAATAGGTACCGGCAGCACTCACCTCCCAATCATAGAAGTAGTAGTAATACTGGTCGGAGCCGGCGTTGCTGCCTGTGATGCTGCCCAAGCCGCCCAGGTCATAGGGAAAGACCGGGTTGCTGCCAACCGCGTCGCGCCATAACTCCGGGTCGCCGATCATCACGCGCAAACCATATGAACCACCGGCAGGAGCCATCAGGTCCAGCACCACCACACTTTCCCCGTCGGGAAGTGAATAGGTACCGCTGGTCACCGTAGCACCAGTGGACTGATCGACGATCCCGATCTGCCGGTCTCCGGCACCGTTCGCATAGACCTTCACGCTATGGATCATCATATCCTGCGTGGTGTTGAAGTAGAGATAGTAGTTGGCGTTGTTCTGATACGCTCCGCTGGTGGACTTGTCGACCTTGCCGCCATGCACCGGATCCGAACCGTAGTGGGCCACATCCGCACACCAGTAGGTTGTGAAGTCGCTCAAGAACGGCGTGGTCCATGGGCTTCCAGTGCCCACCAGATCCCCTCCCGTTTGGGCATCGTACCAAGCGATACTGTCACCAAAGGCGCTGAGCACCGCCGTGCCTGGTACCGGGATCGTCACATCCGCGGTCACTGGTTGTGCCGGTGTAGCGGATACCGTCACCGTGACGGTGTCCGAGATGAAGTTCGCACAAGCACCTTGCACGGCCACCGAATAGTTGCCCGCCGAGTTCACTGTGATGCTCTGCGCGGTGCTTCCGGTACTCCACACATTATTGTCCGGCGAACTGGAGGTCAGCACCAATTGGTCCTGAGAGCAGATGTTGCCGTTGCCGATGTGCGCCACTGTCGGTGTCTGATCGGGATCGAGACGCACGTTGACGTTAGCTTGTGTGACGCAATCGCCCGTGCCGCTCACCATCGTCCAATAAGCGCCCGGCGTTGATACGCTGATGGACTGCGTTGTCACGCCGGTGTTCCAAGCATAGGTGTAACCTAGGTCGGCCGTAAGCGTGATAGGACCTCCACCTGTGCAGAGGATGTCACTCGGCGATGCATCAATGCCGACGTTCGGTGAGATACATGTGCCTTCCACCACCGTCATCGTTTGGTCGGCATGCAGGTTGGTGAAGGTCTCCGTCGTGCCGGCGGGCCAGTGCACGGTCATGGTGGAGACCATGGTAGCTGAACCGAGACCAAAAGGGAGTATGAAGGAATTGACCATGCCGTAGCTCTCCCCAGAACGAACCTCACGCACCTGTGTGCCCCACGGACCGGTGATGGTGACCTTGGCCCCGATGGCATCGCGATTGCTGACCGTGCCTTCCAGCCGCACGCGGAAGAAGTGATTGCCGTTCGGCGTGTTCAACCAAAGTCGGTCGGCCGTGCTGCTGCTGGGATCGACATAGTTGCTTCCGTAGTTGGAATAGACGTCCTCGAATCCGTCCCGGTTCAGATCGCCGAAAGCGAAGCCGTGCATGTCCGTTGAGGATGGGAAAACGCCATTCACCTGCGTGAAAGTGCCATCTCCATTGCCCTTGAAATAGCGTTGGATACCGCCCGCGATGAGGATGTCCAAATGCCCATCATTGTCCAGGTCGCGGAACATTCCTTGCAGCATGAATCCAGTGGTACCGTCGAGGCCACTGCCCGCTGTCACATCCGTGAAGTGTCCGGTGCCGTCATTCAGGAACAGTTTGATCGTGGTGCTGTGCTCGGTGCTCACCATGTCGAGGTCGCCGTCGTTGTCGAAGTCGCCGAAGTCGGTCGTCCACGTCTGCTCATGGTCTTGCACACCATAGTCCGCCGCTTGGTCCGTGTAGTTGTTGTTCCCGTCATTGACGAATAGCCGGTTCCATCGACGCGCATCGCCGGGATCGTTCACTCCTTGACGGCAGTGACTGATGTACAGGTCGAGGTCCCCGTCGTTGTCGAAATCGGTGAAGCAGCTACCGTAGTTACCGCTCATGTCCCCTGCTGGCATGTCGCTTACGGTGGTCCAATCGATGTAGTCGTTGTTGTTGACGGGCACACCACTGGCGTTGGTGAACCAGATATTCGGGTGTCCATTGTCATGGCAGGCGAATACGTCCACACGTCCATCGTTGTCGATGTCCGCCATACTCATGTTCTGGGTGAAGATGGCAGGACCGTCAAGGTCGGTGAGCGTGGACACCCCGCGAGCAGTGATGCTTAGGAAGTGCGTTTGTCCATAGGAACCGCTGCAGATGTCCTTGAAGCCGTCGTTGGTCAGGTCCCCAATGGCCCAGCCCCATTCCGAACCGGTATCCACGATGCCAAAATCGTAGTCGGTAAAGCTGCCGTCGGTCTCCTGATACAGCACATGCACATGGTTGCTGTTGTCCAGTTGGATCACGTCGTCCAGGCCGTCGTCATCCATATCCGTCACCGCCATGCAGCCACCGCTGTGCGCCACATGGCCAAGTATGGTGGTGCCATCCGTGAAGGTGGGCTGCGCGAAACTGTGCGAGGCGATCAGCAGCGTTGCCGCTGCGAGGGCGTAGTTTTTCAGCATATCGATCCGGTTTGGTCGGTTCCTTGTGATGACCAAGTTAGTCCTTTCACTGGCCGTCCACCTTCTTTTGCGCGTCCACGGTCCCTTCGGCATTCTCCCAAATAGCGGTCTGCCTGCGAATGCTCTCGTCGTGAACGGCATCCATGAAGGATTGGACGAATCGCGGCGAAAGTCCCAATTCCAGACCGGCCGCCATCTGCGCACGCAGCACATGCTCCCACCATTCCGGTTGAAGGATGGCCACGTTATGCGCCTGCTTGAATCGTCCGATGCGCTCGGACACTTCCATGCGCGCACCCAGCTTTTGTGCGATCTCCTCGTCGAGCTGATCGATCATGTCCCGGAATTCCTGAAGCTCATTCCGAAGGTGTGGACCGGCCGATGCGCTGCGATGCACGAGGCTGCTAAGAAGTTCACCCAAGCCAACCGGGTCGATCTGTTGGCGCGCGTCGCTCTTGGCCTGGGCAGGGTCACTGTGCGTCTCCACCATCAGCCCGCTGAAATTCAGGTCCAGCGCCTGCTGCGCGATCTCAGCCAGTAATTCCGGGCTGCCTGCGATGTGGCTGGGATCGCAGATCAGTTCCAGTTTCGGGAATGCCGCTTTCAACCGGATGGGGAATTCCCAAATCGGGTTGTTGCGATAGGCGGTTTTTTCAAACCATTGAAAGCCGCGATGGATGGCCGCCAACCGTGTAATGCCCGCTTCCGCCAAACGTTCCAGCGCACCGATCCACAACTGCAGGTCCGGATTCAGCGGATTCTTCACGAAGACCGGGATGTCGGTGCCGCGCAATGCATCGGCGATGCCCTGCACGCTGAACGGGTTCGGTGTGGTACGCGCGCCGATCCACAGCATGTCGATACCGGCGTTGAGCGCGGCCTCCACATGTTGGGGCGTCGCTACCTCGGTCATCAGCAACAACCCGGTACGATCTCGTGCTTCCTTCAACCATGGAAATGCGGCATCGCCAACGCCCTCAAAACCACCGGGACGCGTACGTGGCTTCCACACTCCCGCGCGGAAAACCTTCACTTGCGGAGCGTTGGTGATGATGCCTTCGGCCGTTGCCAGCACTTGTTCGCGACTCTCCGCACTGCACGGCCCGGCGATCGTCAGCGGACGGTCGATGCCGAGTCCCCATTCTGAAAATGGGAGTGTAGGAATACCAATCTTCGCCATGACGTGCAAAGGTATTGGGGCGGACCGTGCGGATCGGCACGCATTTCCCGGCGTACCTTGTAAGCACTAACAACGACCACCATGGACACCAAGCACACCCCCGACCCGAAAGCCAGACCTTTGGGCAACGAAAGCGCGGACCCGTTCTCCCCTGCGCTTCCTCCGGGTTCACTGCATGAGATGCTGCGCCAAGAGGAAGATGAAGAAGATGTGGGCGGCGATCCTACACCCGCCATGGACGACCCCAATTCGGCCAAGGAGGACGACAAGAAGGGAGGCAAGAAGAAGTGATACGCTTACCACTTCACCGCGACCTTGCCGATGCTCTTGCCAGAGCCGAGCAATTCCAAGGCTTGAGGAAGTTGTTCCTTGGGAAAGACCTTATCGACGCGGGGTTTCAGCCAACCTTCGCTCATCGCGCCCAATGCACCTTTCATGCAGGCGGCCACGATCAATGGCCGGTGCTCGCTGAGGCGCAGCATGTTCACGCCGACGAGACTCTTGCATTGCATCATCAGGAAGATGGGGATGATGAGGCCCATGTTCCATACGAAGCGCAAGGAGCTCAGCGCGCCGTCCGAACGTTCAGCACCACCGAAGAGCACCACGGCACCACCGCTGCCCAAGAGACGAAGGTCTTTCTTGAAGGTCGTACCCCCGACGGCGTTGAAGCTAACATCCAAGCGTTCCTTGCTGAGCTGCTTACGGATTTTCTCCGCGTAGTCTCCCTCCTTACGATCGATCACGTGCTGCGCTCCAAGCTTTTTCAAGTAGGCCATCTTTTCCGCACCGTGCGCGACGGTGAACACTTCGCATTGCTGATGCACGGCGATCTGTGTGAGCAGCTGGCCAACGCCACCGGCAGCGCTGTGGATCAATACCCGCATCCCCGGCTGCACCGGCCAGCGGAGCATGGACATATACCAGGCCGTAGCGCCTTGCGTGCCCATCGCTACGGCCTCGCCGATCCCCAGATCGTCAGGTATCGCGGCAATCGCGCGCTGATCCGTGCAGGCCAATTGAGCGTAGCCACCGAATCGCGTGAACGCCAGCACTCGCTTGCCGAGCCATTCCGCAGGCACGCCTTCGCCGCATCGTTCCACCCGGCCCACGATCTCGTAGCCGATCACGCACGGCGGCGGCGGCGCATCGCGATAAAGTCCTTTCACCGCCATCACATCGGCGTAATTCAAACCGAAACCTTCGCTGCGGATCAATACCTCACCGGGCTTGGGAGAGGGATCCGGAAGTTCGCGTAACGCTAAGACCTTCTGTGGATCACCATGAGCGGTCAACTGCCATGCTTTCATGGTCGAAAGCTAATGGGAGGCTGCCAACTGTGACTGGTGATTGGTGATAAGTGATTGGCGAAGCTCGGACTCGCGACTGCATCAGGGCATACTCGCCTTCCCTTCCTCCACGTCCACTTCGTATTCCACAACGCATTGGCGCACGCTGTCCAATTCGGAGCCCTCTCCGATACAGCTGATCATGCTGGCGTAGGCCGGATTGGCATCACGGAATTTCGCGGAGGCGGAGCTCGTGTCGCCGGTCTTGAAACTGGCCGGTACGATGGCGCTTTGGATGGTCTTGCTGAGGTAGGCGGCACGCCCGTATTCGAAACTTGAAGCCTCCGTGCTATCGTGCTGCATGTGCAAGTGCGCGAAGCCATTCTCCCAGTAGTACACAGCGCCGTGTGACATCAATCGCACCGGCAAGTCGCCCTCCGGCTCGATGCGGAAGAGGATGTTGTTGTACCGGAACCCCCACACTTTCTTGCAGGAAATGCATTCCTGCGAGCCGTCCTTCTTATAGGTCACCACGAAGCGGCCCATGCGTGGCACCACATCTATAACCCCTTGCACAGGCACACCTGTACTATCGACATACTCCTTGTAGGTGCGGAAGATCGCGTTCTGCGCATCGACCGCGAACGAGACACAGAAGACCAAGGCGGCGAAGAGGATGCGCATGAGTTGCGGATGCCTGACGAAAGTAAGGGCGTCGCAGCCCGGAGAATGGAACTCTCGAAATGCTTGCTCACCGGAGATCGTGGGATCGCTGTTCGTGGCGGGCTATCAAGTCCCAGCAACACACAACACGAACTCGCCCTTCGGCGGATGCGCCTCGAAGTGCTCTGCCAACTCGGGCAACGTGCCGCGCACGGTCTCCTCGTGCAGCTTGCTGATCTCGCGGGAAATGCTGGCCTGTCGTTCCGCACCAAAGACTTCCGCCAACTCACGCAAGGTGCGCACGATGCGATGCGGACTCTCATAGAACACCATCGTGCGCTGCTCTTCGCGAAGCCCTTCCATGCGTGTGCGTCGTCCCTTCTTCACCGGCAGAAAACCTTCGAAGACGAAGCGGTCGCAGGGCAGTCCACTGTTCACCAGTGCGGGCACGAAGGCCGTGGCACCGGGCAGGCATTCCACGTCGATGCCCTCTTTCACCGCGGCACGCACCAAGAGGAATCCGGGGTCGCTGATCGCAGGTGTTCCCGCATCGCTCACCAAGGCGAAACGCTCGCCGTGTAACATGCGCGCCACCAGCTGGTCCGTCATGCGGTGCTCGTTGTGCGCGTGGAAGGAGATGAATGGCCTGCTGATCCCATAGTGCTGGAGCAACCTTCCACTCACGCGCGTGTCCTCCGCGATCACTGCGTCCACTTCGCCGAGGATGCGTTTCGCGCGGACCGTGATGTCCTCCAAGTTGCCGATGGGCGTGGGGACCAGGAAGAGTCGGCCGCCGGATGTGGGCTCGCTCATTTCAGGGAGGCGATCAATTCCGCCAATGTGCGATAGAGCTCATCGAACTTCGTCAAGGGCAATGTTTCGGGGCGATCCATCACGTCGTGATAGTAGGAGACGCCGCCCATGGTATAGATGAAGATGGCGGGCACGCCGGCCTGCGTGAAGGGACAATGGTCGCTGTTGCACGCCGCACCGCGCGCCTTCACCACCGGGAAACGATGCGTGCTTTCGTTGATCGCCACCAGCTTGTCGTAGACCTTCTTCTGCGAGTCGGCATTCACCACGGTGATGCCATCGTCTCCAGTCCCGTTCAGGTCCAAGTTGATCAGCAGCTTGATGCGTTTCAGGTCCAAAGGATGGTCCTTCACAAAGAATTCGCTTCCCTTCAGGCCCGCTTCCTCGCCCGCGAAGGCAACGAAGAGCATGTTGAATTTCTGCGGATGGTCCTTCGCCCATTGCGCCAAGCAAAGCAGCATGCTGCTGCCGCTAGCATTGTCGTTCGCACCCGGGAAGAGCGCATCGGGGCCCATCATGCCGAGATGGTCATAATGCGCCGTCACCACCACCCAGTCCTTGCTGTTGCCCTTGGCCTTCACCACGCCCAACACATTACGCGCGTTGTGCTTCGGAACAAAGACATCGGCAACATGCAGCGTCACCGTGCGCGCCGTATCCGGAACCGTGCCTGCTTTCAACTCGATGATCGCGTGCCCCGCATATTCGCCCGCCACACTCCACGTGAGTTTTTCACCGACTTGGCGGATCACCGGGGCGTAGCGTGAAAGCTGCGCGTGCAGTTCGTCAAAGAGTTGCAGCGAGTCCGCGTTGTGCGTCTGTGGGAAGTTCAGCTGGACGGCTCGTCCGGAGATCTCGCCCATCGTCCGCGAACGGATCCCGGGGTCGGTCAGATCCGCGAGCCGTACACGCATGAGATCGAATGTGCCGTCCGAAGGACCAGAAGCGGGATCCACGATGAAGTCGACGCCGGGCTTCAGCACCTTCCCATCCACCGCCACCTTCACACTGTCCGGAAAGGTGTTCACCGGAAAGCTGAATGGCTCGAAGCGTTGTCCATCGAGACGCTCCAACACGATGCGGTCGAACTGCTTCCCCATCCAATCACCGGCGATGCGATCCCCGCTCAGCACATAACCGCGACCATGCATGGCCGGACCGGCGAGTGTGTCCACATACGCCCGAGCGGTCTGCTTGACGGAAGGAAGTTCCTGCGCGCCCAGGCCCAGTGACAGCAGCAGGCCCAGCGCGACGAACCGGAAGCGCATCAACGATAGCGGCGTTGCAGCAATTCGGTGAAGGTCGCCAGCACGTCCTCGCCCGGTGGCTTGGGCAATTTCCCGACGACCTCGCGCTCCACGTATGCTTGTGCTTCGGCAATTCCGTCCATGCTGTTCAGGGCAACGATCGCCTTGTCGTACTGTTCACGCTGGCCAGCGAAAAGCTCCGCCACGAACCAGAATTTCTGGCTGAGTGCGATCGCCTTGTGGAGGTCCGCTACGGGCGCGTGCTCGAGCTTGGCGGCCACGGTCTCCGGGCGCTCCTTAAGTGTCGGCTTGGGCTTGGCCACTCGTGGCTTCTCCGGAACGATCTTCTCCGCGACGACCTTCTCGGCCTCGACCTTCACCGGTGCTGGCACTGATACTGGTATTGATAGCTCCGGCGGTACACTTTCCGTTTCAGCGATGGCATCGATCAACGAGGTCTGATGCGGGGAGGGTTCCGGCGGGCGCGTATCCAAACGGATGGGTGTCGCTTCCGGCACCACTGATGGATCCACCACTGCATTCGCCTTGGGCTTTTGCGCAGCGATCAACGCCGCTTCGCGGGCCTTGTGGCGGATCACCACGAGCCGCTCATAGAGCTTCCGCGCCTCTTCCACCGTGTGCTCCAGACCTTCCGGGTCCAGCTTTCCTTCCTCCAACCGGCCCAAGGCCGATCGCAGCGAGCCGATCAGCTCGTGCATGCGTTCATAGCCTTTTTGCTCGGACATGTCGTGGTTCTGTTGCGTGCGAAATTCGCTAAATTCGGGCCGCTTCCCAAATGCACGAGTTCCAAGCCCCACACCACTTTCAGCGTTATGTTCCTGGAACACACCGGTGATCGCGCCCAACGCCGAGGATGGATCGAGGTGATCTGCGGCAGCATGTTCTCCGGTAAGACCGAGGAACTGATCCGCCGTCTGCGCCGCGCCGAATTCGCCAAGCAGCAGGTGGAGATCTTCAAGCCCATCACCGACACCCGCTACCACGATACCGACGTGGTGAGCCACGACCACAGCACCTTGAAAAGCCAAGCCGTGCTGGACAGCGCCGACCTCTTTCAACGCGTGGGCATCATCCAGGTGGTGGGCATCGATGAGGCGCAGTTCTTTGATGAAGGGCTGATCAAGGTGTGCGAAAAACTGGCCGCCAAGGGCGTGCGCGTCATCGTCGCCGGGCTCGATATGGATTTCAAAGGACGACCCTTCGGCCCCATGCCACAGCTGATGGCCATGGCGGAATTCGTGACTAAGGTGCACGCCATCTGCATGCGTTGCGGCGAGCTGGCCGTTTACAGCCACCGCACCAACGCCAACAAGGACCTGATCATGCTGGGGGAGACCGACAGCTACCAGCCGCTCTGCCGCACCTGCTTCAACGCCGCGCGCGCAGTGGCGAAGACCGCCGCCCCACCGCTTCGTTCCTGATGTCAGCAGGCCACCTTCTCAGCGAGATCGCGGCCGCGACCGGCGGGCAATTGAGCGGCACCGACCGCCGCATCACCGGCCTCTCGATCGATACGCGCCAGCCCTTCGCACCGGAGGACACACTCTTCATCGCCATCCAAGGCAAGCACCACAATGCGCATGCCTACATCCCGGAGCTGAAGCAACGCGGCGTGCGCGCCTTCCTCGTGCAGCAAGGCACGGCGAAGGCCGATGCGAAATGCAGCGTGATCGAAGTGAAGAATACACTCCTCGCCCTGCAAGCCTTGGCCGCATGGCATCGCGCGCAGTTCAGCATTCCCGTTGTGGGCATCACCGGTAGCAACGGCAAGACGGTGGTGAAGGAATGGCTGTATCAACTACTGCGCGAAGAGGAGCACATCGTGCGCAGCCCCGGCAGTTGGAACAGCCAAGTGGGCGTGCCGCTGAGCGTGTGGGAGATGAACGACACGCATACGCTGGGCCTCTTCGAAGCCGGCATTAGCGAGCCGGGAGAGATGCAAGCGCTCGCTACTATCATCGCGCCGACGCTGGGTATTTTCACGAACATCGGTCCTGCGCACAGTGGGAATTTCGCAAGCGATCAAGCCAA
Source organism: Flavobacteriales bacterium (assembly GCA_041691695.1). GTDB lineage: Bacteria > Bacteroidota > Bacteroidia > Flavobacteriales_F > PHOS-HE28 > PHOS-HE28. Next base: position 29,758 of record JBEPUG010000003.1, on the reverse strand, counting down.
GGCTGAGGAGAAAGCGAAGCTCTTTGCGCATGCCGACGCCGTGGTCTATTGCCGCGAACACGAAGTGGTGCATGAGGTGCTGAGCACACTGCAAAAGCCGACACTACTTGCTTGGTCTCGAAGCCAAGATGCCTTCGTGCGCTTGCAGAAGGAGACCTCTGAGAACTCCGGCACGTGGCTCTCGCTCCTTCACGCTGGAAACGCATTCGAGCTGCAACTGCCCTTCAGCGACAGCGCCTCCGTGGAGAATGCGATGCATTGCATCACCCTGCTGCTGCACATAGGAAAAGATCCCGCGTGGATCGCGCAACGTTTGCATCTTCTGAAGCCCGTGAGCATGCGCCTGGAAATGCTGCCGGGCCTCAACAACGGCACCTTGCTGAACGACGCCTATAGCAACGACCTCGCCTCGCTCACCATCGCGCTTTCGCAATTGGCGCGCACCGCCACCGGACGAAGAAAGATCGTCGTGCTAAGCGACATCGTGGAAAGTGGCGAAGCGCCCGCCCATCTCTACCCGCGCATCGCCGGCCTTATCCGAGCAGCGGGCATCGACCGCTTGATCGCCATCGGACCGATGATGCTGGCCCATCGCGCGCTGTTCGATGCCAACACGCAGTTCTTCGCCACTGCGGAGGAAGCCCTCCGCGAATTGCCTGCCCCGCCCTTGGATGGCGCGGTGACCTTGGTGAAGGGCGCGCGCCGTTTCGGACTGGAGCGCATCGTTTCCCGCTGGGAAGAACGCACGCACGGCACTGTGATGGAGGTGGACCTCGAGGCGATGCGCCACAACCTCAACCACTACCGCGAGCTGTGCGGCCCGGCCGTGCGCATCATGGCGATGGTGAAGGCGGGCGGCTACGGCAGCGGCGCCGTGGAGCTGGCGCGCTTCTTCGCGCATGAGCAGGTGGCCTGGCTCGGCGTGGCCTACGCGGACGAGGGTATCGAGCTGCGCCGAAACGGCATCCGCACGCCGGTGCTGGTGATGAATCCCGAGCCGGTGCCGATGGAAACGCTGCATCGCTACCAACTGGAAGCGGAGGTCTATGATGCCCGCTCGCTGAAGGCCGCGCTGGATTTCGCGGAGCACGTGGCCGATGCGCCGGCCGTCCACATCAAGCTGGACACCGGCATGCACCGCTTGGGCTTCATGCCCGATCAACTGCCCGAATTGCTCGAAGCGTTGCGTGGGAGCAGGAAGCTGCGCGTGGCCTCGATCCTCTCGCACCTCGCCGCCAGCGAGGACCCTGCGCAAGATGATCTTACACGCGGGCAGATCGCGCTCTTCCGTTCGCTCTCACAGACGATCATCGGCGCGCTCGGTTATGCGCCGCTATTGCACATCGCCAATTCCGCCGGTGCCACGCGCTTTCCAGAGGCCCGCTTCGACATGGTGCGGCTCGGCATCGGCCTGCACGGCATCGGTGCCGACCCGAAGGAGACCGACCTGCTGCGACCCGTGGAAACGCTACGAACCGTGATCGCGCAAGTGAAGGAGATCCCCGCCGGGGACAGCGTGAGCTACGGACGCAAGGCGCGCATCACCACGCCCACGCGCATCGCCGTGCTGCCCATCGGCTACGCGGACGGCCTCTCCCGCAAACTCGGCGAAGGCAACGGTCGCGTGTGGATCGCCGGCAAGGAGGCCCGCACCATCGGCGCCATCTGCATGGACATGTGCATGGTGGACGTCACGCACATCGCCTGCGCAGCGGGCGAGGATGCCATTGTCTTCTCACCGGCACATCCGGTGCAGGAATACGCCCGCGACCTGGGCACCATTCCCTACGAGGCACTCACGTCGATCAGCCCGCGGGTGAAGCGGGTGTTTGTGCATGGGGGGTGAACAAATATTCCGATCGGTGATCGGAAGGAAACGGCGCAGGAACTGATCCGCGCCGCGGACGCCAGAACGAGATCGCCTCGTCCTCTTCGCTTCGCTCGGGGCAGGCTCCGATCCTCCTTGCGATGACGTTAGATTGAAGCCTCGCGATCACTCAATGAAGAGCGTCAATGGATCGATCAGGATGCGAACAACCGGTCCAAATAGGCCAGCAGTTCCTGCGGCCGGGTGCTTTCACCGATAAAGCCGATGTATCCGTCCGGCCGCACCATGTAGATCACGTTCCGTTGCGTTCCATAAGCGGAAGCGAAATGACCATCGACGTCGACAAAGCAGTCAGCGCCTTTATGCCCTGCTTGCCCGGCCATATGGATGCACACTTGCTTGATATCGCTGTAAGTATCCTTTAGCAGGGTCCATTCATCCTTGGGTGCATCGCCCGTGAATAGCAAGGTGAACTGCGTTCCCTGGAACAGGTCGAAGAGCCGCACAGGTTTACCGTTGCCATCCTGGAGCGGCGCATCAGGCGCACGGTCACCCGCCTGCAACGGCAATTGCGATGAAGTGGCCTGTTCGCTCAAGCTGCTGTTCCTGTAGTTCAGGTTCAACTGGAACCTGTCGGGATCGCTGGGTATCGTCCTTTCAGCCGACTGCAGTTTATCGAGCATCTTGGTACTCAACTTCAATACGGAGGCAGCCACGGGCAGGCGTTCCTCCTGGTACGTATCCAGCAACGTGGCATCCGCCCCCCTCAGGACCAGCCCCAGTTTCCAGCCGAGGTTATAGGCATCCTGTATGCCTGTGTTCATGCCTTGGCCTCCAGCAGGGGAGTGCACATGGGCAGCATCCCCGGCGATGAACACTCTCCCGATGATCGAGCGGTCCACCATTCGGATATTCACCTTGAAGGTGGATAGCCAAGTGGGGTCGTACAGTTTGATATCCATGCCCGTCCGCTCGTACAGGATCTGCTGGAACAGCGCCAAGGTGGGTTCTGCCTCGAAGTCCGGTGCCACCTGTGCCACCATCTGGAAGATGTCCGTCTTGGGGAATGGGGTGAGCACCACAACGCCATCCGGATGCTTGCTCCACATATGGTTGTGCTCATGGTCCAGCGCATCCGTATGCACATCACCCACCAGTACCCGTATCGAATCACGTGTCTCACCGGCAAATCCTGCATGCAGGAACTTCCGCACAAAGCTCCGGCCACCGTCCGACGCCACCATGTAGGAACTCGTGATCTGCTGCGATACATCCTCCTTCCGCACCGTCGCCGTAACGCGATCATCGTTCTGTTCAATACCCGTCAACTCGCTTGCCCATTCCACATACCGGCCTCCTTTGGCCAGTTGCTCGCGCAGGGTCTGTTCGATCCGGAACTGCGGTATCCAGAACGGAGAAGCATAGGGCGTGCTCGGCGTTGGAGCAAGCCCATCGTGTATGTCCACCTCCTTCAGCACCCTTGCCCCGTCATACTGGCGGATGATCGGATGCGTATAGCCATAGGGCATGAGCTGGTCGATCACGCCCAGGTCTTCCAGGACCTCCAGCGAACGGGGTGTCAGCCCTTTCCCGCGCGAACCGGGAAAAGGCAGCGGCAGTTTATCGATGATCCGGAAACGGATACCGCGACGCTGCAGGTCACACCCCAGCGTAAGCCCCGTCAGTCCAGCGCCAACGATCAGCACTTCCGCATCCGTCTGCTCTGCGTTGCTTTCGTTGGTTCGCGCCCCCATCCGAGTTGTGCCTTGGTCCGTGTACACAAAGGAACCCACCATGCAGCATGCAGACCGCACCCTGTTCAGTGGTTTTGCAAAACGTTAACGGCCGTAATGAGAGGACCTCCCTGGCCAGCATTTGCTGAACCACACATACTCGCGCGCGCGGATGCCCCCTCCACAGTTGAGCCTTGCGGGAATGTCCGTTGGCCTACCCCTTCAAGAACGAACCGTCCACGATCAATAATCTCACGGGCCCTGCCGTGCGTGAGCGATGCGAGCTCAGCCCGTCCGAAACGGCATAGGACGAACCGGCCCCGAGGACTGATGTCTGGCCATTCTCCTGTTCGTTGATCAATTCGCCTTCCAGCACGAAGACCAAGTGACCCAGCTGGCACCAATGGTCGGCGAAGTAGTTGGCGCTGTATTCGACCATGCGGATGCGTATACCTCCGAGTTGCTGCGTCCTCATCGATGCGGTGCCGGTGGTGCCGGGTACCACTGTCACAGGCACTGCGGCCCATTCAGTGATCTGGAAGGGAATGGGAATGCTCATGGTGTACCGGGCCTTCTGTGGGTAGGGGATCCCACGAACTTAGCGGTCTATCACCGCTTTCACCAAGTCTACTCGCTCGTGTGTGCTTGACCGCATAGACTCTGGCACGAGCGTGGACGGTCTCGCCAGATAGAGGCCAAAGGAGATGTTGGGGATAAGAGCCACAACACCTTTTCCCGGGTGTTGAGTTGGCCTAGACCCTGACAGAAGATCGTGCATGACCCATGAAAACGATCGGTCCATGCGAACTTTTACCGTTGATCCCTTGTTGACGCTGGGCAACAGCCAGCGTTGGCAGCCTGCACCCAAGGTTGAACAACGATCTGTAAGGAAGAGCGCACGCGCGCAACCATTTAGCGCCGTACCCTAGAGAACCACATGTGGAATTGGCTTGCAAGCCGCGTACTGCGCAACCGGATGGCGATCCTCATCGCCATCGGCTTGGTCACCGTGTTCATGGGCTACGAGGCCACTACGGTGGGCATGAGCTACGAGCATGGCGGGCTGCTCCCGAAAACGGACAGTGCCTATGTGGAGAACCAGTACTTCCAAAAGCAATTCGGGGAGGATGGAAACGTGATCGTGGTGGGCGTTCAGGGGGAAGGCTTGTACACCCCAAAGGCATTCACGGCTTGGAGCACCTTGGGGAAGGACCTGAGAACGATCGACGGCGTTGATTCCGTCTTCAGCGAGGCCCACATGTTCACGTTGCTGCGCGACGACTCGTTGATGCGCTTCCGTGTGGTGCCAGTGATGAAGGATCCACCGCGGACAACGGCGGAGATGGATACACTGATGGCGCGCGTGCATGCCCTCCCGTTCTACAAGGGCCTGCTGTACAATGAGAAGACGAAGGCCAGTTTGATGATGGTTTTCGTGGACCCGGTGAAATTCAATAGCGAGGAGCGCGGTGCCATGATCGCCAACATCCTGCAACGCACCACGCGGTTCGAGAAGGAGGAAGGCTTGAAGCTGCATTACAGTGGTCTGCCCTACATCCGCATGGAGGTCACCTCGCTGGTGCGTGCGGAGATGCCGATCTTCCTGATCCTTTCGCTGTTGGTCTCCGCGATACTGCTCTACCTCTTCTTCCGCTCCATGCAGGTGGTATGGACCTGCATGTTAGTGGTGATCGTGGCCGTTATCTGGGCATTCGGCTTCATCGGCCTGCTGGGCTTCAAGATCTCCCTGCTCATGTCAGTGATCGCTCCCCTGGTGATCGTTACCGGCGTGCCGAACTGCGTGTTCCTCATCAACAACTACCACTACGAGTACGTGCGGCATGGCAATAAGATGAAGGCGCTCAGCCGCATGATCTCGCGCGTGGGCGTGGCCGCCTTGATGACCAACGCCACCAAAGCCGCAGGCTTCGCCGCCTTCATGGTGACCTACAGCGCGGTGCTCAAAGAGTTCGGTCTGGTGGCCACGCTGGGCATTCTCTCGCTCTATGTGCTGTCGATGGTGCTCATTCCGATCTTCTTCAGCTACTTGCCTGCGCCACGGGCACGCGAACTGCGCCATCTGGAACGGCCTTGGATGGACCGCGTGGTGGAGCGCATCATCTGGCTGGTGAACAAGCGGCGCACCGCGATCTACGTGGTCACCTTCGTGTGTGTGGCCGTCGCTTTGTTCGGTGTGTCCCGGCTGCAGAACGAGAGCCGCATCGTGGACGATCTGCCGAAGAACAATCCGGTGCTGGCGGACCTGCATTTCTTCGAGGACAACTTCAATGGCGTGATGCCGCTCGAGATCCTCATCGACACGCACAAGAAAGGAGGGGTTCTGAAGGATGCTACCTTGCTGCGCATCGAGAAGCTGGAGGACACGCTGGCCACCTATCCTGAATTCTCGCGCCCGCTCGCCATCGTGGATGCCATCAAGTTCATGCGGCAAGGGTTCTACGGCGGCGACCCGAGCAAATACGCCCTGCTGAAAAGTAGTGAGAAGACCTTCATCGCTCCCTACCTCGGTGAGGCGGACCGGAAACAGAACATGGCGAAAGCCTTCATGGACAGCACGCGCCGGATCACGCACCTCAGCGTGCAGATGGCGGACATCGGCACCACCCGCATGGACGCACTGCTGAAGAAGTTGACGCCACAAGTAGACAGCATCTTCGACCCGGCGAAGTACACCGTTACATTCACGGGCACCAGCATCGTCTTCCTCAAAGGCAGCAACTACTTGGTGCGCAACCTCGCTGTGAGCTTGTTCTGGGCCATCGTCATCATCATCACGCTCATGGCCCTGCTGTTCGGCTCGGCGCGCATCCTCATCGTCTCGCTCATCCCGAACCTCATCCCATTGATCCTTACGGCCGGGCTCATGGGCTTTACCGACGTCCCCATCAAGCCGAGTACCATCCTGGTCTTCGGCATCGCGCTGGGCATCGCGGTGGATAATGCCATCTACCTGCTGGCCCGCTACCGCTTGGAATTGAAGCTCACCGGCCAGGACCTGGCGCGGTCCGTGGACAAGGCCGTGCGCGAAGTGAGTGTAGGCATCATCTACACTTCGGTGGTCCTGTTCTGCGGGTTCATCACGTTCGCCGCATCCAAGTTCGGCGGCATACGCGCACTGGGAACGCTCACCTCCATCACCCTGCTCGTTGCCATGCTCACCAACTTGCTCGTTCTGCCCGCGATGCTGCTGTCATTCAACAAGCGTTTGACGACGCGTGCTTTCAAGAAGAAGCCGATGCTGAAGATCTTGGATGAGCCTGAGGATGGCTAAGGGCAGGATCCGCGCACGCAATAAAAAGCGCGCAAACGATCTAACCTAGCCTGGACGCTAGTGACAGAGGGTCCGGTCCGTACTTATACAGCCCCTACTCCATTAGGTCTTTCCAGATAAACGCCCTTTGCGCTCCACCGAAACTGGTCGGCGCGGCTTGTGGGGCCTTGTACTGTTTGCCCATCAGTACTCTTATGCCTTGAAGCTATTCTGATACACGACGCGCCATGTGCATCCAAGATCTGGATCTCCGCGTTCCGTTCTCGTTGTCCTGTGTCCTTCGATCTCTCCTGTAGATCCTGTGATCCTGTCAAAAGAACCTCCCGTCCGATCCGTGCCGTAGGCGCCAGAATGAGATCGCTTCTTCGCAAAGCCTCATCGCGATGACGATGGGTTGTCGCGATGACGTAAGAAAAAAGCGTCATCGTGGAAGCTGGTGTAACGGACGATCCAGTTGTGGGTAACAGGCCACCGGTGATCACGGCATCGGCGCCACATCAAGCAAAATGAATGAGCCCGGAATAAGTGCAGGCCTCGGACGGGGCATTTCCTTAGTGGGCGCGGGCTTGGGTCCGAATTGCGCAGTGGGCAGGTAGAGGTGGTGCTTGCGCGTATCGATGGCGATGGTGCGCGCGCCCTTTTGCGTGGGCACGGTGGCCAATACCTCGAACCTGTCCGCGCCGACCTCTTGCACCACGGTCAATGTGCCTTCGCCGTTGGGCGCAAAAGCACGCTTGGTGCCGGGATCAAAGGCGGCACCATCAACACCTTCGCCGATAGGGAGCGTCTTGATCACCTTGCCGCTTTGCGCGTCCATCACCACCATCAGCTTGTTGTCGCAGTTGGAGAAGAGGCGGTGCGTCTTCACGTCCATGGCCAAACCGCTGGGGCCTTCACCGGGCGCCAGTGGCCAGGTGTGTTCCACCTTCCACGATCGCGCATCGATCGCACAGACCTTGCTCTTGTCCTCCAGATTCACGTAGATGTGCCCTTCGCCGTCGCTCACCGCAAGTTCGGGCTGGCCGGGCAAAGCGATGTTGTTGATCACCGCGTTGGACTTCGCATCGATCACGGTGGCATTGGAACTATGCCCGTTGAATACCACCACAGCGTGCGAGAACGGATCGTAGATGATCGCGTCGGGACTGGAGCCGTTCACCTTCACGCGGGCCAGCTCGCTATAGCTATCAAGATCGAAGATGACCACCGAGGAATCGTCTTTGCAGCTGATGAATCCCTTTTTCATTTCCGCAGCGATCGCGATGCCATGCACGCCATTGGTGTGTGGGATGGTAGCGAGCAATTCGCCGGTTTTCCCATCCACCACATTGGTCTCTGTGCCGTGTGAGAGGAAGACGCGCCCGGTGGCATCATCCACGGCAAGCAGATCCCAATGGCCATCGCCTGGGATCGGGAATTTGTTGACGACGCCATAGCCGCCCTGTGCAAGACAGACGTGGCTTGCCAGCAGAGCTAGGCAAAGGCCGATGATCTTCGTTTTCATGGGCGTTTCTTTTTAGTCGGATGAGATGGTCGAGGAAGGTTGCTTTTCTCGTTCGCCGCGATGCACGAGCCGCAGCATGCTGGGAAGCACAATGAGCAACAACGGTAGCGCAAGGATGAAGCCACCGATCACAGCGATGGCCAATGGCCGGTGCAATTGCGCGCCCGCACCGATGCCCAGCGCGATGGGCGAAAGTGCGGCGATGGCGCCAAGCGCGGTCATCAGCTTGGGCCGAAGACGCGTGCCGATCGCGTAGGTGAGCGAATCATCCACACCTTGCTCCTTGCGGTTATGCGCATACTGGAGGTAGGTGAAAATGGCATTCTCGCCGATGATGCCGACGATCATGATGGTGCCGGTGTAGCTGCCCACGTTGAGCGGCGTGCCGGTGATGTAGAGCGCGAGGATGCAGCCGCAGACGCCGAAGAGCGCGAGGCCCAGCATCACCAGGGCCACCCGCAGGTCGCGGAAGAGGAAGAGCAGCACGATGAACACGAGCATGCTCGCGGCGCCGAGGATCATCAAGAGCTCGCGAAAGCTTTGCTGCTGCTCCTGGTATGCGCCGCCGTAGGCAATGTGGTAGCCCTGCGGCAGAGCCACGTCCTTGCTGATGCCCGTTTTGATGTCCTTCATTACGCTGCCGAGGTCCCGGCCGTTGAGGCGCGCCGTTACGGGCACCATCGGTTGCAGGTCCTCGCGTTCGATCTCGGCCTCGCCGGGCGTCACGCTGATCTGCGCGACCTGCGAGGCGGAAACAAGCTGGCCATCGGGCAGAAAGACGCGCGCATGCTCCAGGTCGCTGAGCGAAGTGGAGGCGGCGTGAGGGTAGACCATCCGCACCGGCGTTACCAGTTCGCGTTCGTACACCTTGCCCACGTTGGTGCCTTGCAGTTGCGTGGCAAGCTGGTCGTTAAGACCCTGTGGTGTAAGTCCGCGACGTGCCAAGGCCTGATCGTCCGTGCGGATGTCCACGGAAGGCCCGGCGATGATGATACCGTCGAAGACATCGGCCGTGCCGTTGACGCCCTCCACCACATTTGCCACCTTTTGTGCCAAGGCCTGCAACTGGTGCTGGTCGTTGCCGAAGACCTTGATCTCGATGGGCTGCGTGCTGCTCATCAGATCGCCGAGCATGTCGCCGATCACCTGGCCGAAGTCGATGCGCAGCGCGGGCTGTGAAGCCTCGAAGCGTTGGCGGATATCGTCGATCACTTCCGTGGTGGTGCGCGTCCGGCTCTTCTTCAATTGGATCAGGTAGTCGCCGTAGTTGGGCTCGGTGATGAAGAAGCCCATCTGCGTACCGGTGCGGCGGCTGTAGCTCTGGATCTCCGGCACGGCGGCAAAGGTCTTCTCGGCTTCGCGCAGCATGTGGTCCGTCTCTTCCAACGAGGTGCCGGGCGGCGAGGAATAGTCCAGGACGATCGATCCCTCATCCATCTCCGGCAGGAAGCCTGTTCCCAGTTGCTTGGCGGCCACATAGGCCAGGATGCCGATCAACGCCAGGAAGGCAAAGCTCAACCAAGGTTTCCGGATGAACCAACGCACCCAGCCGCCACTGGACTTTTGCACCGGCGGGTCGACCTGATCGGTGACCGCTACCGGCGATGCCAGCAGCAAATACAACACTGGCAGTCCGATCCACGTCACCAGGAATGAGCACACCAAGGTGATGATCATGGTGTCCGTGAGGACCTTGAAATATGCGCCTGCCACGCCGCTGAGCAGCACGAAGGGCAGGAAGATCACGATGGTGCTGAGGGAGGAGGCCACCATCGCGGGGAACAGGAATCTCACTGAGCCGCCGATCAATTCGCGCGAGGGCCTGCCGGGATGCTCCTCATGCGTGCGATGCAGTTGCTCGGTCACCACGATCGCATCGTCGATGATGAGGCCGATCGCCGCCGCCAACGCACCGAGCGTCATGATGTTCAGCGTGTGCCCGAGCGCGTGCATCACGATCAACGAAAGGCCCAGCGTCACCGGTATGGTGATGAGCAGCACGAGGCTGGAGCGCCACGAACGCAGGAAGATCATCGCCACCACGATCGCCAGCAGCAGCCCGATCCACAGTGCATCCTGCACGCTGCGGATGGAGTCGTGCACGAAATCGGCCTGCACGTAGTAGGGTGTCAGCTTCACGCCTTGCGGCAGCAGCCCGTTGTTGAGTTCCTTCACGCGTTGCTTCACACTGTCCGTGATGGCGATGAGGTTGGTCTTGGGCTGCTTGACCACCGCCACCAGCACGGCATTGTTCCCATTCGCGTTCACGCGGGTGTATGCCGGTTCCTCCGCCACGTCCACGGTGCTGATGTCACTGAGCCGCACAATGCGCCTGCCATCGTTGGCGATCACCAGTTGGCGCAGGCCGGCCAAGCTGCCCACCGTGGCGTCTGTGACGGTGAGGTACATGCGGTGGTTGGTAAAGAGCCAGCCGTTGCTGCTGAGGAAGTTGGTGCGGCCGAGCGCACCGATCACGGTGTCCGGCGCGATGTGCAAGGCGCTCATCACCTCCGGTCGCAGCGTGATCCGGTATTCCTTATTCCGCCCGCCGATGGTGCGCACATCGCTGACGCCCTCCACCTGCGAGAGATAGGGGCGCACGGTGTATTCCGCGATGAGGTTGAGTTCGATCGCGCTCTTGTTCCCGCCGCCGATCACATAGCCCATCACGGGCAGGATCGATGGATCCATCTTCTCCACCGTGATGGTGGTGCCCGCTGGCAGATCGCCACGTACTTGGCCTACGGCGGCGATCACCTGTTGCTTGGCGAGATCGATGTCCGTACCCCAGTCGAGGAATGCGCTGATCTCACAACTGCCGCGCCCGGTGACGCTGCGCACCTTACGCAACGAAGGCACCCGCTTGATCGCCGCTTCCAACGGGCGCGTCACGCTCACCATCATCTTCCCCGCCGGTTGCAGCCCACTGTCCGCGATCACCTTCACCTTCGGGAAGGTGACCTCTGGAAAGAGCGAGGATTGCAGACGCGTGTAGGTGAAGAGGCCACCCATCAGCACCACCGCGAGCATAACCGTCACGGGGTTCTTATAGCGGACGAAGAAGTCTTTCATTCTTCAGTGCGTGATGATCACGTTCGCCGTGTCCGGTAGGCCGTAGCCTCCGGTGAGCAGAATGCGGTCGCCTGCAGCGAACTGCGGTTTTGACACCTCCACGCTGTCGTGGGTGACAATGCCGCGCTGCACGGGCACCTTCACGGCGGTGCTATCGTTGGTGAGGCGCATCACCCAGAATTTCGTCATCTCCTCGTTGCCGAGCACGCTGCTTACGGGAAGTATCTGTGCCCCGGCATGCTGGTCCACGGTGATGCGCACGGTGCCGGTAAGTCCTTCCGGGAATACGGCGGACCCGATAGGCTTCACTACCCAGCGTTGCGTTTGCGAGGCAGAGTCCATCAAGGAAAGAGGTGTGGCGATGGTGCTGGGAACAGTGCTGGAATCCGGCAGAAGCACCACGCACTTGGCGCCCACATGCGCGCTCTTCGCCAACTCGTAGGGCACCTGCATCAGGAAGACGGAGCTGCTCGCATCGGCGATCACGGCCAACTGGTCCCCGTCGTTCACGTAGTCGTTCAGCAACTTGTCCACTTCCACGGCGATGCCACTGCTCGGTGCGTTGATGGTGATGGACCCGTGGATACGAAAGCTGCTGTCACGTGCGGCCAATGCGCTCAAGGCCTCGGCCTCCTTCGTGCGCAGCACATAGATCGGTCGGCCTGCCACCACCTGATCACCCAAAGCGATGTCAGCGCGCTCCACACGGCCGTTCACTGTGGAGCGGACAGTGTTCTTCCGCAGGAAGCGCGCCGTGGCGTTGAGCGTCACTGTATTCTGGATAGACCCCATCCGCACCTGCGTCACGGTAACTGGCGTGCGGCTATCGGTGGCATCACCGCCGTCCGATGGATCACCGGAGCTGCACCCGGCAACCATCAAGCTCGCCAGCACTACCGCAGCCATCCCGATAGTCGTCAGGTGGTTCCGGTCTGTATTTGCATTATCCGCGTTCATCTGTGTTCATCAGCGGTTTTAGCATTTGCGTTCGCTGCGTGTATCCGTGGCCCCACATTCCTCATTGCAGATGGATCAAGGCGTTGACGATGCGCGAGCGGTCGGCCTCGGCTTGTATCATGTCACTGACGGTGCGTGCATGGTTCTCCAGTGCAAGGAAGAGGTCCGTGAGCCGTACCAGCCCGCTCTCCAGTTCCACGCGGTAGAGTGCGATCAACTGCTCCTCATCGGCGGATTGGCGCTGTGTTCCCGCGATGAGGGAATCAGCTTGGGTTAGCGCTTCGGTGAGGCGCAGATGGCGCAGTTGCAGTTGTTCGGCGTAATTGTCCTGATAGGCCGTGCGGCTTTTCTCGCGCAACGTGATGCGTTCATGTTCGCTGCGTCTCCGGTCGCCGTCGTAGATGGGCACGCTGAGGTTGAGGCCCGCGCTGGCGCCGAAGTGATCGGGCAGGTCGCTGATGGCGACGGCGTTCAGTCCGGCGTCGCCGACAGCGTTAAGGCGCGCGCGGTAGTTCAGGTCCACGCGGCGGTCGGCGATGTCATTGGCCAAGCTATCCACGGCGAATTGCCGCAGGTTTGGCGATGCTGATGGATCGAAGGTGGCGGGAGGCTGCAGGGCCAACGGGCTAAGCTTCGCCATAGCGGTGTCCGCAATGCCGCACAGCGTGTTCAAGGTCAGTAGGTCGTTGCTTAGCAATGCCTTCGACCTACTGGAGGCGATGCGTTGCGCTTGGACGTTCACGCGCAAGTTCATCAGGTCGATCTGCTGGTAGATGCCGTGCCCAACAAGGTGCTTCATCACCGCCTCCTCTTCGTCCAGTATGCTTACACGATCGAGCACGGCTGCCAACGTGCGCTGGTCCGCATAGGTATTGATGTACTGGTCCGTCACCCGTTGGTGCAGGTCCAACAACGTTACCTCCTGCGCGAGCAACAGCGCATTACCGCGCAAGGCGACCGAGTCCAGGCCTGTTCGTTTACGACCATCGGTGAAGAGCGGCACCTGGGCGCCCACCACTGCGGAATAGAGCCCGCCGTTGGTGATGGCCGGATCGTAGCCCCAGTGTGCACCATACGGAGCATAAAGGAATTGGCCGTTACCATTCACCTGCGGGCCGTATGCAGCGCGCACTTCGGAACTGTCCAGCGCCAAGGCCGTCCGTTGATAGGCTTGGTCCTTCAGCACCGGGCTGAATGCCTCCGCGGCGTGGAGGTAGAAGTCCAAGCCATTCGTTTGAGCGTTGAGCGTGGATGCGGAACAGGAGCACGCGACAGCAAGGATGCCCCAGAACGCACCCGCCCTGGAACGCCGTAGGGCATTCAGGGCGGGGATCGCCATTGGATAGGACATCGCGCTCAATTCCGGGAGACGACAAACCTAGTCGCCGTCCTCGTCGTTATCCTTTCCTTTCTCTTCCACGTTCTCTTTCACCACCGTCCCGTCGGGGGACATGACCACTTCCATGGAGGTCTCTCCCTTTTCAATGTCAGCCTCGTAGAAGGTGCCTTTGGGATTATCGACGTGGGAAAGGTCCTTCACCTTGCTGCCCGCATATTTATCGGCCAAGGTCCGGCGCACGGCATCGGGCAAGGCATCGGCCTTGACGTCCTTCTCGGTCTCCATCCATTTGCCGACCTTGTCGTATGTGGCACTCATGGCCTCGTCGCCCTGCTTGAATTCCACTTCGTACTGCGTCTTCGACTCCATTCCCCAATGGGCGTGGTCCGCTTTCGGGAATTGCTTCATGAACGCGGACTTGACCGGTTGAGGCACATCTGCCTCGCTCACTTTTTGCCCGCAGGCCGTGGCGCTGAATGCCAGCACCGACAGGATCATCAATTGGGTTTTCATGGGATCTGCTTGTTGGTTCAGGGGCAAAGAACCGGAGCGAACTTGTGGAGATCCTGAAGGCGTGGCCGGTCAAGCCTTGCACACAGTGATCTCGTGCATCCCATTCGCCGCTGTGTATGCCACAACAAGCCCGTTCCTCTCCGCGATCTCCTTCACCATGGATAGGCCAAGGCCGGGGGAAGAGCTGGAGGGATCGCCCTTGGCGAAGCGGTCGAAGAGCCTAGCAGGTTCCACGGTAAGTGTGTTGCCTGTGTTGCGCACGGTTATGCTTTCCATCGCGATCACCATGGAAATGGAGCCGCACGGCACATTGTGCTGCACGGCGTTGCGCATCATGTTGGATACCAGCAGTTGCGCCAGCATCGGGTGAAGTAGGATCCTGCAACGGCTTTCCTCAACGAGTTCCACGGTGAGCTTGCGATGCGTGATCGGATCCTTCAGCAATTCGATCTCCTCCCGGAACATCCGAGACCAATCCACCTCTTGTGGAGGGAATACGCCATCGCCCAATTTGGCCAGCATGAGCATGTCGGATATGGTGCGACCCATGCGATCGCTCGCCGTGTACATGCCTTGGATCGCCTCTGCCTCGCGCTCGCCCAAGCCAGGACTCTGGATCAGCTGGTCCAGCCTGCCACGCACGATGGCCAAGGGCGTGCGCAACTCATGCGCTGCTTGTTCGGTGAAGCGTTTCTGTGCCGTGAAGTCGCGTTGCATGTTGGCCATCATGTCGCCGAGTGCGTCCGCCATGCCTGCGAATTCATCCACACTGGATGGCGAAAGCGGAGGGGCCAGTGCATCCGGACGGAAGTGTTGCATGGCCCGCAGGTTAGCATGGAAAGGCCGCCACAGGCGTGCAGAGAGCCAGCGGAACAGAAGCAGCGTGCATAAGGTGAATAGCACTAGAACCGCCGCGATGCTGAGGGCGATGCCCATCACGAGGTCATCCGTTTCCAATTGAGACCGACCGATGGTGAGGACCGCCGCGTTGCCGTCCGCCTGCCGCGCCGGGAAGCGCCCGATGCGCCACGGGATGTCCTCCTGCTGCAGTGTATCGTAGATCACGGTATCGGAGAACTGTTCTCCGGTGATCACCCCGGGGTCGATCCGCACGAGCACATCGGGTACTGATATTTCCAGGCCTAGGTCCGTCTTGCGCATCCGCTCGCGCACCAGGATGGCATGATCCCCGAGCGCTTCATCCACCGCTTTGGTCACCGTGTGGCGCACCAGTCCATAGCCTATGCCGGTGCCGATCACCACCATGGGCAGCGCTAGCAAAGCCTGGTAAAGCGCGGTGCGTTGCAGCAATTTCATGCGCGGTCACTCATGCGGTAGCCAAGCCCATAAACGGTCTTGATCAGTTCGGCACATCCCTGCGCGGCGAGCTTCTTCCGCAGGTTCTTGATGTGCGCATAGAGGAAATCATCGCGATCCATCCGCTCCGCCAGGTCGCCCCAGACGTGCTCCAACATAGCGCTGCGCGATAGCACGCGGTCCTTGTTCACGGCCAGGAAATGCAACAGGTCGAATTCGGTCCCGGTAAGATCCAAGTGCACACCTTGGGCTTCCGCCAAGCGCTCATCCGGCATGATCCGCAAGACCCCAATGGTGATCGAGTCCTGTGCCTTCGCCTGTTTGCGTCGCACCAAGGCCCGCAGTCGCGCCACGAGTTCCGGCAGATGAAAAGGCTTGGGCAAATAGTCGTCAGCACCGAGATCGAGGCCTAGTACTTTATCATCCAAAGAGCCCTTCGCGGAGATGATGATGATGCCGCAAGCGTTGTCTGCCTTGCGCAACGCGCGTACGATGTCGAGGCCATTCCCTTGAGGCAGCGTGATGTCCACCAGCACCGCATCGTAACTGTGCAGCTGCGCCTTTTCCATGGCGGAAGGGAAGTCGTTGGCGGATTCCACCAAGTGGCCTTCGTCCTGCAAGTACTGCCGAATGGAACGACGCAGTTCCGTTTCATCCTCGATGAGGAGCACTTTCATGCGTGCAAGCTATCGAGTGGATCCTGTTCGGAACCTGAAGAGCGCTAAAGGCCCGCGCCTAGTTTTGCGGCCATGCTCATCTCTGAGGCGAACCGCAAAACACAATTCCGATGAGCGGCAACATGGATGTCGAGCTTGTAAAGCTCTTGAATGGTGAGCGGGGGCCCGTACTCGACAATGTGCAGTTGCTTCTCACGGCCTCGGCGGCAGTTGTCGCTTTCGGCTTGCCCGTGCTATTCGCGTTGATCGGCTTGCTGCGCAGGAAGACCTGGCTCCTTTGGGCCGCTGCCTACGCGGCTGCAACAGTGATCTCATCGGCCATCGTGGTCAACATCATCAAGCCGCTGGTGGATCGTCCCCGTCCCTTTGAGGTCCTTGACTCTATCGTGAAGCTTACCAGCGGTGGAGGCGGCTCCTTCCCTTCCGGGCACACCGGCGATGCCTTCTCGATCGCCGTGGCGATGTGTCTCCTATTCCGGAGGTACACGATCGTGGTTCCCGCGTTGCTATGGGCTATCGGTGTGGGCTGGTCGCGTGTGGCCTTGGGCGTGCACTATCCAAGCGATGTATTGGGAGGGATCGTGATCGGCACACTATCGGCCGCACTTTGGTCGCTGTTTTTCAAGAAGCGACTCCAGACCGTGTATTGAGCGTCCGCAGCGAGCCAACGCAGATCGGCTCCGCGGAAGATCGCACGGCCACGCAGCGGACTAGAGCTTTACCTTGCAGGGAAATCAAGCACATGGATCGCCGGAACATCGCTGCATCAATCTTCTTCATGATGATGATGAACGTTTCCGCGCAGGGCCATGTCACGCCGGACCAGTTCGCCTTCAGCGTGGACAGCAACTTGGTCTATGGCACAGCGCCGGACTATCTCGGCAACACGATCACGCTGCAGCTGGACCTTTACAAACCGATCGGAGATCCGGATGCGGCCCGGCCACTGCTGGTGTTGGTGCATGGAGGCACGTGGCTCGCCGGATGCAAGGCCGATCCAGGCAGCGGGGTCGTCGCCTTGGCTCGTGCATTTGCCGGTCGCGGCTATGTGGTGGCCAGCGTGGACTATCGCTTGGGATGGCACAAGGAAAACTACGTTCCCACTCCCGCCGGGCCACCCGTTTGGCCTGAATCCTCCCTAGGTCTGTATCCGGCGGATACCTTGGAGATCGTGCGGGCACTTTACCGGTCGCAGCAGGATGTGAAGGGCGCGATCCGCTGGTTGAAGGGACGCGCCGAAATCGATAGCACGTGCGCGGAAAAGACCTTCGTGGGCGGCGAGAGTGCTGGCGGATTCACGGCACTGGCGGTGGCCTTCCTGGATCGGCCGGAGGAGAAGCCTCCCTCTTGCGGAGCGATCGCGGATGCACCCATGCCCGATGCGAACTTGTTGAACCAGACGGGCTACGGATGCGCGGTGCAGACCTGGACGGTGACCCCAACTATGCTGGAACGCCCCGACCTGGGCCCGGTCGACGGGACGCTGAACCTCAATGGCACGGATGCACGCGTCCGCGGCGTTGCGAGCTTGTTCGGTGGCGTCCCTACGGATGCCTTGGCGCTGAACTGGTGGCAGGGCGTGGATACACCAGCCGTATACCTGTTCCATCAAAGCTGTGATGGCATCGTCCCGTTCAATGTCGGACGCCCCTACCAGACGATCTCCGGCTATTGCAACCTCGGAGCAACGCCATGGCACTACAACTACCCGATCATCACAGGCAGCAATGCCATCGCAACCATCTTCCAAACCATGGCACAGCCTCCGGTCTACACCACGGACTTCATCACCTGCGATGCCTTCAACAGTGACATCGCACTTTTCGACTGCATACGCTACGCCAACAACGGCGCCTATCACGCCCCCGGCAACATCACGGATCGCGCCACGAACATCGCCGCTTTCCTCGAGCCCATGGCCAGCGATCCTGATGCATGCTTGGGCGCGGGAGTGACCGACCCTCAACAAGCAGCAACTCGGATATTCCCGCAGCCCGCAACGGACCGGGTGCGGATTATCGACCCAGCATTACATGGGACCGTCACTCTTCGGATGATCGCCATGGACGGTCGCACGGTAAAACGGGAGACCATTCTCGGCTCGCATGGAAACGTTGAATGCACCTTCGGGAATGAGGTGCCTAACGGTTTATACCTGTTACGCTTCAGCACTACGATCGCCTCTGGATCGGCGCGCGTGATAGTGGCGCGATAGCCGCACGGAGCCCGAAGCCTTCAGTTGAGGCACATTTTCCGCGCACCTCAGGCCACGAAGCCCACCTCTGAAGCGTCTAAATTTGTACCCTTCCCCCATTCATGAAGAAGTCCCTGCTTTTACTGATGATGATCGGCATCGCGATCATTGCCCGCCCGCAAGAGAATTTCGTGCCCGGTGACATTATCGTCATGATGCGGCCCGGTGCATCTGCGATGGATGTCGCGAAGGACCTTCAAACGGTCAACGGTGCTTCCACCTCTGTTCATTTGGTGAAGGAGATCTCCGCGCCCATGCGTGCTTGGCTCTTCCGTTTCGACCCCGCCACCATTCCGCAGGCGACGATGCTGAGAGCCTTTAAACTGGATGCCGGGATCGAGTTGGCGCAAAACAACCACATCGGCAAGGAGCGGAGTATCCCGAACGACCCGAACTATGGCCAACAGTGGCAGCATCAGAATATCGACAGCGAAGGCGCGTGGGACGTCACCACCGGTGGCCTCACGGCATCCGGTGACACCATCGTGGTGGCGATCATCGAGAACGCGGACCTGGTCCACCCGGACCTTGCGGCCAATGCATGGCACAACATCCACGAGATCGCGAATAACGGCATCGATGATGACGGCAACGGCTACATCGACGACGTGCGTGGATGGAACCCCGGGACAGGCAATGACAATGTGTATGGCGGTTCGCATGGGACGGAGGTGGCCGGGATGATCGGTGCCGCGGGCGACAACGGCCTGCAGGTGGTGGGTGCCAACTGGCATGTGAAGATGATGCCGGTGCAATACGCCAGTTCCGTGGAATCCGATGTGATCGCGGCCTATACCTATCCCTTGGTGATGCGCCGTTTGTACAATTCAACCGCAGGCGCCAGCGGCGCCTGCGTGGTGGCCACCAACGCCAGCTGGGGCGTGGACGGCGGCCAACCTTCCAGCGCGCCCCTTTGGTGCGCCATGTATGATACGCTCGGCACCGCGGGTATCCTCAATTGCGGGGCCACTGCCAATAACAATGTGAACGTGGACGTGGTGGGAGACCTGCCCACGGCTTGCCCAAGCGATTTCATGATCAGCGTGACAGCCACCAACAGCAGTGACCAACGCACCTTCTCCGGCTACGGCCTCACCACCATCGATGTCGGGGCGCCCGGCCAGAACGTAGTGTCCACCGCACTCGGCGGCGGCATCGCCACGGTCAGCGGCACTTCCTTCGCCAGCCCACTCACCGCTGGCGTGATCGCGCTGCTCTACAGTGCGCCATGCCCCAGCTTGGCCGCATTGATGCACAACGACCCGACCCTGGCCGCCCTCCAAGTGCGACAAGCTCTCTTCAACGGTGTGGACCAAGTTGGCAATCTGCCGGGTCAAACCGTTACCGGAGGACGCATCAATGCGAACAACAGCATGCAACTGATCATGGATAGCTGCGCAAGCTGCCCGGTCCCTTACAACTTGGCCGAGAGTAGCACCGCTATTGGTCAAGCCACTCTTTCGTGGAACGCCTTGCCCGGCACTTACAACGTGCGCTATCGCTTGGTGGGCACATCGATTTGGACAGAGGTGGATGGACTCTCGAATCCCAACTTGGCTTTGTCCGGCCTCAGCGTCTGTCAGCCCTACGAGTACCAAGTGTCCGCGGATTGCGATACCACTTCCAGCACCTTCAGCCCTTCGTTCCTGTGGACCAGTGAGGGCTGCTGCACCGCTCCCATCTCTATCAGCGCCACCTCCAGCGATACCAGTAGTGCTTTGGTGAACTGGTCCGCAGTGCTGGCATCGGACTCTTATGACCTGCGTCACCGAGAGCTTGGCACGACGGATTGGACCGAGCTGGACAACCTCACAGGGAGCAGCCTGACCCTGAGCAACCTTTCAGCTTGCTCAGATCATGAGGTACAGATGCGCAGCTCCTGCGGCGCGAATATGGCGGACTGGTCGCCTTCAACCACCTTCCACGTCGCGGGCTGCGGGCAGTGCATCGAGGGAACGTTCTGCTCCAGCTCAGGTGATGATAGTTACGAATGGATCACGGAGGTGCAGCTCGGTTCCATCGATCGAATCTCGGCCGGGGATGGTGGCTATGCCGATGTGGATGTAACCAACCAATCCACTGAACTGGTGATCGGTGACAGCTATCCGATCACGCTCAACCCGGGCTATTCCTCCGATGCGTTCGCCGAGTACTTCACCGTGTGGATGGACTTGAATAGGGATGGGCAATTCTCTCCGAACGAGCTTGTATTCGATGCCGGAACCACGGTCATGGCGCCCTTGATCAGCACCCTCACTGTACCCGTCACCGCCACGCCGGGCCCCGCACGCTTGCGCGTTGTGATGCACTACGACCAAGCCGTGGCGAACGGTTGCACCACCTATGATTTCGGTGAGACCGAGGACTATTGCGTCTCCCTGGTCACTACGCCTTCCGGAATAAGTGAGAACCCCGCAGCCACTGCGGTGAAGGTCTATCCGCAGCCCGCGAGCGACCTGGTGAACTTCATCACCGGGGAGAACGGCAACGCGGAACTCTCCGTGATGGACGCGTCCGGTCGTGCATTGCTGAACGTGCCCATCACCAATGGTTTCGTTTCGTTGCGTACACAAGATCTGAGCACGGGGCTGTACATCTATCACATCCGTTCCAAGGGCGTGGACCGTGCTCGTGGCACCTTCATGGTAGTGCATTGATCGGCCGCGGCGCCATCTAACTTCGGCGCGGTGGAACTCTCCGTCGTCATCATCACCTTCAATGAGGAGCGCAACATCGCGCGCTGCCTCGCCTCCGTGAAGGCGGTGGCCGATGACATCGTGGTGGTGGATTCCTTCAGCACCGACGCTACCGAACGGATAGCGAGAGAGCACGGTGCGCGCTTCGTGCAGCACGCATTCGCCGGGCACATCGAGCAAAAGAACTGGGCGATCACGCAGGCGAAGTATCCGTGGGTCCTGTCCTTGGATGCGGACGAGGCGCTGGATGAAGAGTTGATCCGTTCCATTCTGGAAGTGAAGCGCGGAACACCCGCGGCCGACGGCTATACGATGTCGCGGCTAACAAACTATTGCGGCACGTGGATCCACCATGGCGGTTGGTATCCGGATATCAAACTGCGCCTGTGGGACAGCCGGAAAGGGCGATGGGGTGGAACTAATCCGCACGACCGTTATGAGATGGACGCCGGTGCCCGCATCGGCATGCTGCGCGGTGACATCCTGCATTTCAGCTTCTACACGGTGGCCGAACATGCGAAGCAAGTGGAGCGCTTCGCGAACATCGCTGCCAAAGCAATGCACCAAAAGGGTAGACGAGCCGGCGCGATGCTCATTATATTCTCCCCCGTTTGGCGCTTCTTGCACGGCTATCTGGTACGCGGCGGATTTAGGGATGGTCCGGCTGGCTACTCCATCGCGCGCCTGAGCGCCCGGGCCAATCGCTTGAAGTACACGGAGCTGGCTCGCCTGAACCGGATGCGCTCATGATCGTGCCGCGCGTTTTGCACCTCAGCACCGCTCGCACGTGGCGCGGCGGAGAGCAGCAGGTCGCCTACCTCGTGGAGGAACTTCGCACGCTCGATGTGCCGCAATTAGTGGTCTGCGCGAGCGGCTCACCGATGCAGGCCAGCTGTGCCAAGATCGGCGTTGAACATCGCGAACTGGGCTTCCGCGCCTCCTTCGACCCGTTGAACGCGCGTCGCTTGTCGCATATCGCACTTCAATGGAAGGCGGACCTGGTGCACATGCACGATTCCCACGGGCACACAGCGGCGGTGTTGGCCAACACGTTATTCGGCATGGATCTACCCTTGGTTGTCAGCCGCCGAGTGGACTTTCCGATCAGCAGCGGTTTCAGTGCACGCTGGAAATATGGTCACGCCTCCGTGAAGAGGATCCTCTGTGTAAGCGACGCGATACGTGTGATCACCGCTCGGAGACTCCGCCGACCGGAGGTGCTGCGCACGGTATATGACGGCATCGACACCGTCCGCTTTGCCGCAGGTGCCGATGGCCGCTTGCATGGATTCATCGGTGCCGACCCCAAAATGAAACTCGTCGGAAACGTCGCTGCGTTGGCTCCTCACAAGGACCTCTTCACCTTCATTCGCATGGCGCAGCAACTCCACGAGCGCCTGCCGGATCTGCGCTTCGTCCTTATCGGCGAAGGTGAGTTGAAGGCCGAGCTTGAACGGTACTCGAACGAGCGCGGCTTGGCCTCGGTGCTCACCTTCACAGGCTTCCGGAACGACGTGGAGTCGCTCCTGCCCGAGCTGGACGTGATGGTGATGACCTCCCGTACCGAGGGTTTGGGAACATCGATCCTTGATGCCTTCGCAGCACGTGTTCCCGTGGTGGCCACTGCTGCGGGCGGGATCCCGGAGTTGATCGAGGACGGACACACCGGACTACTTCGCCCGATAGGTGATGATATTGCCTTGGCCGAAGCCGTGGATCGGATACTGCAGGACCCCGCCTTGCGAGATCGGCTCGTGGACGGCGCATCGATGAAATTGCAAGACTTCACGCGCCATGCGATGGCATTGGCCACACTGAAGGAATATCAGGCCGTGGTGGCCGAAGAAGGCGGCGCGGCGAAGACGAAGAGCGTGTAGTAAAGCGCGAAGAAGGTGGCGCCCATCTGTGTTTCGATCGTGTCCTCACTGAGGCAGGAAAGGAGGAAGATGATCCCCCACGCAATGAAAAGTGGATGGCGGAACGCCTTCAGCCTCCATGCCGGCCACCACCAAGAGAAGAGGCTCCAGACCAGGCCAAAAACGCCGAAGCTGATGATGAGCGTAAGGTATTCGTTGTGGGCGCGGAGACGCCAGCGCTTCTCCAACCGGCTATGGACGCGGTCATAGGCTGAATCGAAAGCCAGCTGGGTGTCACCGGTTCCCACGCCCGTCATCCAATGCTCTTTCGCGATCGACAACCCAACGCGTTGAAATTCCATTCGCATCGTCACCGAGTGGCCGCTGGGATCACCGGTGGTGCGGTAGATGTCCAGCTCGTACAATACTTGTTCGATGCGCGCGCGCATGGCTCCTTCGCGCCCTTCCACCACGCTGGTCATCCCGTTCTCAATGCGCTTCACATCCTCTGGGGCCAATTCCTGCACCCCTGTTGAATCCTTCCGTTCCCCCATGCTGGCGAGATAGCGCACCAGCGTGGAACGCACAGGCTGGCCTTGCTTGTCCTTGCCGGCGAAGGGCAGTTTGCTCCGCCGGTCCCACGTGCGCTGCAGTTCCTTATCCGCCACATTGATCCACACGTAGTGCCCGTTCTCCCGCTGGGGATCTCGCAGGTCGTGGTAGTAGACCTCACCACCTGCGCTGGCGCGATCCAAATGTTTCAGGTCCGAGGGATCCGTGCTGAAATAATCGTGGACACAGGAGCGCAAGTACAATGCGCTGGCGGATGCACCGAGCACGAGCACCCCGAAGGCTGCGATGCGATAGGCTGCTCTTCTCCCCTTCACCAGTCGCCAGAGAAAGAACAAGATCAAGGCCGCCAGCACCGGCACCGCGATCAAACTGCTCAGCAGGTCCATGAACCACAGGCACATTGCGATGGCGAGCAAATAGGCAAACCGCTTCCACCAAGCGTATGGCCAGTAGAACACGAATACCGCAATGCTGAAGCACAGCATCAGTGCCAAACGGATGTGGCTGATGAAGGGCGAGAGCTCGCGGTATTCGCCTTGGGCCAATACGCCGTAACGCATCACTAAGCAGACGATGGTGCTGGCTGTGGCACTCCACGCGCCGAGTAGGAGCAGGTCGCGCAGGTGGTCGCGCGAAAGGCGCGGCGTGGAGGACAGTACTACAGCGAAGACCAGCACAGGCAGCAGGATCCGGCAGAGGTCAACGCCCCACTTGAGGTCGGTGGTCCACAAGAGACCGAGCACATTCAGGGCGAAGAAGGAGATGAAGACCGCGCTCTCCTTCGTTGTAAAGCTGCGCTTGAAGCGGCCCGCGAGATCCCGCTGCGCTGTCCCTTCCCATAGCCAGTTCACCAGCAGGATGATCTGCGAAAGGCTGAGTAAGAACTCCGAACAAGGCAAGGCGATCAATGCCAAGGCCAAAGCCCCGAGATGGACGCGTCGATATATGCCACCGGCATTCGGCTCAAGGGTCCGAATCGCTTCCATACTTGGCTGGGCGCGGAAGGCGAGCGTTCTAATTCCCCTTGTAGCTGCCGTCCAACACCTCTTTGTAAAACGGACCGTTGAGCACGGTTAGTGCTTCCTTCACCGCTGGGTCAGACTTGAGCATGGCCTCAGCTCTTCCACTCTGGTAATAGTAACGGCCCACCAGTTCGCTCTTCAGAACCTCCTCGATGTCACTTCGGAAGCGGCGGTATTCCTCGGTACGATCCGGACTGAGGTCGGCGCGCAACGCGTCGATGGCCTGCTGCGAATGGTCATAGTAGCGTTCCTTCTTCGCATCGGCCACCAACTTGTCCAGGTCGTCCAAGCTCTCGGTGCGGTACTCGAATTTCTTGTCCTTCACGAAGTCCATGAACTGCTGGTAGATGGTGTCGGTGATGGTGAACTGGTCCGGAGGAGGAATGGAATCGTGAGTCCAGCGGTACTGGTTGGCGAAGTCGAAGAAGAGGTCCGCATTGTAGAGTCCGCCGACCACCTTGGGCAGCAACTCCTTCTCCACGTGGATGTCGGGATTGATCCCACGTCCATCATACACCGTTCGGCCATGCGCTGTCTTGAAAGCGCGAATGGTGGAATCAGCCATGAGCATGGCGTTGCCGATGCTGTCGTGGTGCGCATAGTCGACCTTCTGGATGCAGCGGCCGCTGGGGATGTAGTACTTGGCCACGGTCACTTTCAGCTTGCTGTTGTAGAAGAGATCGCGCGTCTGTTGCACGAGGCCCTTCCCGTAGGTGCGGTTCCCCACGATCACAGCGCGATCGAGGTCCTGCAGAGAGCCGGTGACGATCTCACTGGCGGAAGCCGATCCTGTATCGACCAATACGACCAACGGCATGTCCAGGTCCACCGGCTCGCTCAAGGTCTTATAGGTCTTGTCCCAGTCTGCGATCTTGCCCTTTGTCTCCACCACCGTCTGGCCCTTGGGCACCCAGATGTTCACGATGTTGATCGCCTCGCGCAAGAGCCCGCCACCATTGCCGCGAAGGTCAAGCACCATCTTCTGAGCGCCTTGATCCTTCAGTTCCTTGAAGGCGTTGCGCACCTCTTGGCTTGCCGTCTGCGTGAAGCTGTTCAGCTTGATGTAGCCCACCTTGTTGGCCTTGTCGATGAAACCCTTGTAAGGCACATCGGGGATCTTGATCTCCTCGCGGTCAAGTTCATGGCTCACGGGCGCTGATCCATTGCGCGTGGTGATCACTTCCACCTTGGTACCCGCCTGCCCTTTCAGCAGCTTGCTCACGTCCTCGGTGTTCATGCCTTTGGTGTCATTCCCGTCGATCGCGATGATCTTGTCACCGGCCTGAATGCCGGCCTTCATCGCGGGATAACCTTCATAGGGTTCGCTCACCATCACGGCATCGCCTTTCTTCCGGATCATCGCACCAATGCCACCATATTGCCCGGTGGTCATTATGCGGTAGTCCTCCAGATCGCTCTCGGCGATGTACTGCGTGTAGGGATCAAGGCTCTCGAGCATGGCATCGATGCCCGTGGTGATCAGGTCGCCCGGATTGATATCGTCAACGTAGTAGATGTTGACGTCCTTGTAGAGCTCGTTGAAGATCTCCAGATTCTTCCCGATCTCGAAGTAGTTGTCGCCAGCAGCGAGGGTGACGGCACCGCCAGCGACGACCGCGACGATGACAGCAGTGCTCTTCCAAGAGTGAAAGGGATTCCACATGTTCCGTTCAGATGTTCAGGGTACGGGGTCGTGGCCGTGGCCGCCCCAAGGATTGCAAGATAGGAAGCGCTTCAGCGTGAGCCAGCCACCATGCCACGCACCATACTTCCGCAAGGCCTGCACGCTGTACTCGGAGCAGGTGGGTGTGTAGCGGCATGAGCCTGGGAGCAAGGGGGAAATAGCACCTTGATAGAAGCGGACGAGTGCGATCATCAGCTTAGCGAACATCACCGATGTGCTGGTCCGTCCAACGGTCGAAGACCCGTGTTATTTTCTCACGGGATTCATCCCAAGGCAGTGGTGCGGATCCTTGAAAGATCAACAACCACGCGCATTGAGCGTCCGCAGCACGTAGACGATCATACCACCGATGCTTCTCCAAGCGATAGGTCTCGCGCATCAAGCGCCGAATGCGATTGCGGT
This sequence comes from Flavobacteriales bacterium, assembly GCA_041691695.1. GTDB lineage: Bacteria > Bacteroidota > Bacteroidia > Flavobacteriales_F > PHOS-HE28 > PHOS-HE28. The sequence continues at coordinate 3,039 of JBEPUG010000003.1, read as the reverse complement.
CCGTGGCCATGCGCACATGCCGTTTGGGAATGGCGAAGGCCACTTGGGCAGGCGCCACCGTGTCCAAAGGCATCAGCAGGCCGATCAAGCGAAAGGGATGGAGCTTCACTACTTGGCCGGTGGTGGCCACCAGCTTCACGCGGTCGCGACCGGTAAGGCGCTCGTGCTTGCGGAAGGTGGCTCGCATCTGCGGACGTGCGTGATGTGCGTGGACCGAGCGTTACAAGCGCCACCGGTTCACTTCTTCGTCTTCGCGTTCTTCGCGGTCGCCTTGTTGGCTTTGCTATCCGCCTTGGCACCGTTCTTCAGGAAAAGCTCTATCGCCCCGGTCATCGAAGGTGCCTCGGGAAGTGGCGCCTCAATATCCAAGCGCAGCCCCGCATCGCGCACGGATTTGGCGGTGGTAGGCCCGAAGGCGGCGATCACGGTGTTCTTCTGCTCGTAGTCCGGGAAATTCTTCTTCAAGCTCTCGATACCGCCGGGACTGAAGAAGACCAACATGTCGTAAAACACATCGCGCATGTTACTCAGGTCGCTGGCGACGGTGCGATAGAACACCGCGTTGGTGTAATTCACGCCGGCCTTGTCCAGCAGCATGGGGATCTCAAGCTTCTGGATGTCGGAGCCCGGGACGAGGAACTTCTCCGTCTTGTGCTTCTTGATCACGTCGATCAGATCACCGAAGGTCTGCTTGCCGATAAAGACCTTGCGCTTGCGGTACACGATGTACTTCTGCACGTAGTAGGCCACGCTTTCCGAGACGCAGAAGTATTTCAGTGACTCGGGCACGGTGAGCCGCATCTCCTTGCACATACGGAAGAAGTGGTCCACGGCGTTGCGGCTGGTGAGCACAATGGCCGTGTGGTCCAGGATGTTGATGCGCTCCTGGCGGAACTCTTGTCCAGCGACCGGTTCGATCTTGATGAACGGTTTGAAGTCGATCTTCAATCCGAACTTCTGGGCCAAGGCGTAGTAAGGGGACTTTTCGTCCGTGGGTTCCGGCTGCGTTACCAGAATGGTCTTGATCTTCAAGGTCCGTTCAGCTTAAAATGGGTGCGACGGAAGTAGGATATACTGCCGGGCTTGCTGGAGCGCCAAAGCGACAGGTAGGATTTCGGAGGCGCAAAGGTAAAGGAAAATATAGCGGAGGGGTACCCCGCTCCCCGCGCCGATCACAGCGGCGCGCATCCAGCGGAACAGTAGCACGATCGCTGCCACCCCCGATCCCACCACCCACAGCCACGAGCGCCAGGCCGTGTGAAAGGGATACGCGATCAGCATGGCCAACGGCAGCAGCACCAGACCCAAGACAATGGTGAACGTGATCACCGTGTATACATATTCCGCTGTGCCTCCATCCGAATCGGTAAGCATGGCAAGGCCACGTAGCAAAAATATCCGCGCTACCAGCACAGCGACAACCAGAACGAGTATCCGACCGAACAGCGCGACCCCCGGCACGGCCCAGCCGTTGTATACCACTACTTGATAAGCGAAGAGCGCAATGAGCACCAACGACACCACCAAGACCGCCATCAACGTCCGGTCCTGCAGACTAAGTTCATCCCGCAGGCTCTGCTTGCCAAGACGGAAAGCGAAGAAGGAGCGCTTGATCACGGACCATTGCCGAGGTGAGGCCATGTTCACCCAAGCCACGATACCGAAGACCAACAGGAGGACGCCGACCACCCAATCCTTGCCCAGGACATCGACCGCGCGCAGCTCATCCATTCCGCGGCGAAGCTATGATGATGCCGCCGCCGACGCGATCGCTAATTTCGCCGCCCCGCGATCATGCGGCCACGTATCCCATTCAGCCATGACCTCGACCAAAGCCACCCCTCGCGCAGCCACCGACCTCTATCAGGCCCACGACCATTACCTGATGGACGAGTTGCTCACTGATGAGCACAAGCTGATCCGCGACACCACGCGCAAATATGTGAGCAAGCACATCAAGCCCATCATCGAGGAGAGCTTCGAGAAGGCCGAATTCCATCCCGAGATCATACCAGGTCTGGCAGAGATAGGCGCGTTCGGTCCCAACATTCCCACCGAATACGGCGGCATGGGCCTGGACCAGATCAGCTACGGCCTCATCATGCAAGAGATCGAGCGCGTGGATAGCGGCCTGCGCAGCTTGTGCAGCGTGCAGGGCAGCTTGGTGATGTATCCCATCTGGAAATACGGCAACGAGGAGCAGCGCATGAAGTGGCTGCCAAAGCTCGCCGCCGGTAAAATGATCGGCTGCTTCGGCCTCACAGAGCCCGACCACGGTAGCAACCCTGGCGGCATGGTGACCACCTTCCAAGACAAGGGCGACCACTACCTGCTGAACGGCGCCAAGATGTGGATCAGCAACAGCCCCATCGCGGACATCGCGGTGGTGTGGGCGAAGGCTGAGAATACCGCAGGTCGCATCCATGGCCTCGTTGTGGAGCGCGGCATGGAAGGCTTCACGACGCCCACTACGCACGGCAAACTCTCCCTGCGTGCCAGCCCTACCGGCGAACTCGTGTTTGACAACGTGAAAGTGCCCAAAGCGAACCTACTGCCCAACAAGAGCGGACTCGGCGCCCCGCTGGGCTGCTTGGACAGCGCGCGCTACGGCATCTCCTGGGGCACCATCGGCGTGGCCATGGAATGCTATGACACCGCGCTGCGCTACAGCAAGGAACGCATCCAGTTCGGCAAGCCGATCGGGCAGTTCCAGCTCACGCAGAAGAAGCTCGCCGAGATGATCACCGAGATCACCAAGGCGCAATTGCTCACCTGGCGCTTAGGCGTGCTGAAGAACGAGAACCGCGCCACCACGGCGCAGATCAGCATGGCGAAGCGCAACAACGTGCAGCTCGCCATGAACGTGGCCCGCGAAGCGCGTCAGATCCTCGGTGGCATGGGCATCACCAACGAGTACCCCATCATGCGCCACATGATGAACCTCGAAAGTGTAGTGACCTACGAGGGCACGCAGGACATCCACCTGCTGATCACCGGACAGGAGGTGACGGGGCTGGCGGCGTTCAAGTAGGGGCGGAC
>JBEPUG010000002.1:0-75737 GCA_041691695.1 Flavobacteriales bacterium | reverse complement strand
GGGTAGCTATGTTCGGATGGGATAAGCGCTGAAAGCATCTAAGCACGAAGCCCACCTCAAGATGAGACTTCTTTTAAGGGTCGTGGAAGATTACCACGTTGATAGGCTACAGGTGTAAAGTCAGCAATGGCAAAGCCGAGTAGTACTAATTACCCGTAGACTTTGACCTGAAAAGGTCTTTTCGGTGGCATCGATCGATCGTCTGTTTTGGTCCAGTTCAGCAATTATCTCAAATCGTATCCACGATTTCAGGTGACTATTGCGGTGAGGTCCACCTCTTCCCATTCCGAACAGAGAAGTTAAGCTCACCAGCGCAGATGGTACTAGGATAATGTCCTGGGAGAGTATGTCGTCGCCGATCTGAACCCCGCCCCTTAAAAGGCGGGGTTCTTTTTTTTGTCCCTACCTCATCGTGCAGGGCATGATGTTTTCCTTTGCACCGACAATGACAATCCCAAGGATCTGGCCCCTGCTGTTCGGGGCATGGTGTATCGCACCGCTGCAAGCGCAGCAATTGAAAGGACACATCGGAGAAAGGTCCGTCTCTGGTAAAATGATCCTGCTGCTTCAGGACCGGGGTAGCGGTGCGCGCCTCGTGGATTCGGTCCAAGTGGGGCGCAAGGGTGATTTTCTGTTCCCAACCAAGTTCAATGCTTCTGGCTTCTATCAATTGACATTGAACGATAGTGACCACGTGGACCTCATCCTTGATGGCAAAGAGCCCATAGTGGACCTTGAATTCGACAGTATTCCACTTCAGGACCATATCCATGTCCGCACTTCGGACGAGAACAAGCGACTCTGGGAGTACAAATACATTTCCCGTGAGACACAAGCAGTGGCATCCGCGGTATATCAGCAGGAGTTGCAGCTCGACCCCTCCGATACCGTGCAACTAGCTGCCTTGGACAGCTTAGGTATGCGTGCAGCTGATCGAAAGACCCATTATCTGAATGAACTGACGGCCCGAGCACCGAGCAGTTACTTCAGCAAAGTGATACAGGCGGATGCGGCAGTGGTCAATGCCAGTGGAAAGGGGCCCATGGCCGTGGCGCTTGCATTCGACTTCAGTGATCCCTCCTTGATGCGCTCTTCCTCTTACGATAAGGCGGTGATGGCCTTTTTGCGAAACCTGAATGCGATCAATGAGGACCAATTCTCGGCGGCAGCGGATACCTTGATGGATCTGGCAGACAAGAATGTGGAATGTCATGCCTACATGCTCGATCATCTCGTGGACATCTTTTCCACTTATGGTCCCGAAGCTGCACTGCAACACGTGATCGACCGGTATGTTGCCCCGGCCGGGGACAGCTCGAGCATCGATCCCGCGCTGCGCAAGAAGGTGGCTGCTTTGCTAAAGGTCTCCGTTGGTGGCAAGGGGCCGGAGGAACAGATGGACGACCGGGGGACCATTGTACCGCTGTCCAACATTGTCAAAGCCTCCACCTATACCGCGTTGTTCTTCTACTCCAGTACCTGCAGCCATTGCGAGGCCCAAATGCCGACCCTAAAGACCGACTATGAACGCTATCGAGCCAAGGGCTTTCAGGTCGTGGGGATCGCCTTGGACGCGGATAGTGCGGACTTCTTGACGAGCATCAAAGAGAACGCTATCCCTTGGAAGTGCTACAGCCATTTTATCGGCTGGGGTGAGCCGGCGGCAAAGGACTATTTGGTGAAGGCGACGCCGACATTCTATTTGCTGGACGCGCGGATGCTCATTGTTGCCAAGCCTACCGATGCCGAGGAGTTGGGCAAGAAGCTGAAGGAGCTTTTCCCCTGATCGCAATCCTTCTTCTCACAATGACATTGTCCAGACGATGTGGCCTGAAGGAAATTCATTAAGCTGCGGCTTTTCTTGAAATAGCCCGAACACGCTGGAGCCCGAGCCGCTCATCGCTGCATAGACCGCACCTTGATCGAGTAGGTCCTGCTTAATGCGGCCGATCGCCGGGTGCATGGCAAAGGCCAGCGGCTCCATGTCATTGACGAGCATTCCGTGCCACTTTTCCAAGGAGGATGAAACCACTTGGCGAAGGTCGATCCGATGGTCAATGGGACGCATTTCCTGGAATACACGGGCCGTGGACACATGAATACCGGGATTTACCAGTACCAACCAAAGTCCGTTCAACAAGACGTCCACAGGTCGCGAGCATTCGCCCACTCCTTCAACGAATTGCGGCATCCGCCGAAGGAAGAAGGAGCAATCACTACCGAGCTCAGCAGCCATCGCGTGAAGTTCAACCGCGCTCAGGTCCAAGCGGAACAGGTCGTTCAACAAGAGCAGTGTGTGTGTGGCATCGCTGGAGCCACCGCCTAGGCCGGCGCCGATAGGAATCGATTTATGCAGATGCATTCGAAGGCCCGGTAGCAACCTTGTCTGCTTCACCAGATCGACTGCTTTCAGGCAGAGGTCATCATTCAGTTCACCGGGCACGTGAAAGCCGGAGCGGGTCAGTTCAACAGCATTTGGACGGGAGCCGAGTGCGACCACCTCCAGCGCATCATGCAAGGGGATCGGCACAAGCACGCTTTCAATGTCGTGGTAACCATCGCTCCGCTTACGCAGGACATGCAGCCCTAGATTGATCTTGGCGAACGGGAATACGATCATTTCGACGGCGAATGTCCGCAATGTGCGCTCATGTGCAAGTTATCCTTCTGCGGACGTCGCACGTAGCGGTATCCATCCTGTCGGACCTACCTTCGCCAACTTCCAAAAGCATAGCAGAAACATGCAAACGTTCCTGGAATTCGAGAAGCCGATACAGAATATCGTCGAGCAGATCGAGAAACTGAACGAGGTGGCCTCCAACGGTGAGGTGGATGTGAAAGCCACCCTGAAGGACCTGAACAAGAAACTTGTTTCGGCTCGTAAGGAGATCTACGGAAGACTCACGCCATGGCAGCGCGTGCAAGTGAGTCGCCACCCCGACCGGCCCTACACTCTGCAGTACATCGAGTACATGACGGGGAATAGCTTCATAGAGCTTCACGGAGATCGCACGGTGAAGGATGACAAGGCTATGGTAGGCGGCTTCGGACTGTTGGATGGGCGCACGGTGATGTTCATAGGCCAACAGAAGGGGGTGAACACCAAGAAGCGGCAGTATCGCAACTTCGGCATGCCCAATCCGGAAGGCTATCGAAAAGCGTTGCGCTTGATGAAATTGGCGGAGAAGTTCAACAAGCCAGTGGTCACGTTGATCGATACCCCGGGCGCATTTCCAGGGCTTGAGGCGGAAGAGCGGGGCCAAGGCGAGGCGATCGCGCGGAATCTCATGGAGATGAGCCAGCTCAAGGTGCCAATCATCTGCATCATTATCGGGGAAGGCGCTTCTGGCGGTGCATTGGGGATCGGAATCGGCGATAAGGTGCTGATGCTGGAGAACTCTTGGTACTCCGTGATCTCTCCCGAGAATTGCTCCACCATCCTTTGGCGTACGTGGGACTATAAAGAGCAGGCGGCGGAGGCATTGAAGCTGACAGCTAAGGACATGCTCTCGAATGGACTAGTGGATGGGATCGTCCCTGAGCCGGTCGGTGGTGCACACGCGGACCATGATGAGGCATGCCGACTGGTGAAGGTGGAAGTGCTGAAGCACTTGGACAAGCTCACGAAGCTGGACACGGAGAAACTGGTGGAACGCCGCATCGCCAAGTTCTGCAAGATGGGCGTAGTGGATAAGGCACGCTGATAGCAGCCTATCTGTTGCGCAGTGGCAACACCTTCCGTACCGAACCGTTCAGGACGAAATTCGAGAGGACCGCTCCCGTAGTTGGATCGATGGCGATCACCTGTCCATCTGCACCGCCGAACACCGCTCCACTTGCCGAATCATAACTCATGTCATTCAGGACCGGAGTGCTTCCGATGCTAAGCGAGCCGTCGTTGTCATACGTGAAGCGCTGCAGGTCACCATTGGCCAATGCTACCAGCCATATGGTTGCTGCCACCTGTGTCACCGCGGTGACTTCGCTCTGCCAGACGTAAGCCTCCCAGCTTCCGCCTCCGAGAATGTCGCGGTCCTGCACGCGCCCTTGCCCATTCTGGTTGCCAAAGACCAATGCATGTTGCGCATCGCGTTCGAACATGCGGATAGGTACGATACTCAACGGTTGGCTCCCCTGCTGTTGGCCGGAAGACTGTTGGAAGAGGGCAAGCCGTTGTTCCCCCGTCACGAACTGGCGCACCGTACAGAGCAGCAGGTCGTTCACGACCAAGGTTTCCTCGGTGCGGAATCCGTCCGGCATGACTGCGGTGAAGACACCCGTCCCATTCACGGCCTGATAACCGTGCAGCATACCATCGCCATCACCTACATAGACCTGTCCGTCCGAGCAGAGGTCCACGCTGGTGAACCAGGGAAGGCCGATCGCACTCATGTTCGGCCGCTGCCAACTGGTGCTCAGGTAATTCGCGTCCAGTGCGAGGAAAGGTCCGGTAGTGCTTCCCGCCAGAAAGAGCCGCTGTGCCTTCGAGCTGATATCCGCACCGCCGAGGTCCGTATCGTAGTTGCTGGCCAAGGTGGTCTGACCAAGGCTGTCGATCCGATAAACAGCGAACGCGTTTGACGAGGTCGTGCTCACGGCATAGATCATCCGGAGACGGAGCGCAACGCCACTGACCTGAATGGTATGAATGTCCTTCGCGGACAACTCGCCGTCCGTGGCCGTGGCGAGCAACTTGTATGTCCCGCTTTCCAGTTGCTCGGATATCACTGGAAGGGCCAAGGTGATGGTGGCCGGGTTGCTCATGGGCGTTACACTGACAGCTGCCGTCACGGGAATATAGTTGGCATCGAGCAGGGAAACGGTCACGTGTTCCACGCTCTGATCGTCGCTCACATTCACCGTCACCAACAGCGTATCGGGTACGGAGAGCGTGGAGGCATCGCCCGGCGAGACAATGGTGATGGATGGTGGCGCGTTCTGCTTGTCCTTCTTGCAGGCCGTCAACCCGACCCCAAATAACACCAGCAAAAGCAGGCACTGTTGATAACGCATCACCACAAAGTAACGATGGGCGCGGCATCCTTCATCGATGAACGATCACAGGTTATGGAAGTGTTGATGCAATGGGCAAAGAAGGTTTCCTTTTGCCCTGACAGGGCTGTCTGTTGGGCCTACATTTGGCCCCCTTTGAAATTCCGCCTTCCACCCAGGCGGCCATCCTATGAGTGATCTTTCTCCTTCCTCACCGCATTCTTCCGGCACGCGTACTATGGACCGGAAGCGTCGGTCCGCTGCATCCTTGATCGACACCGCCATGGAGGCCGGCAAGCTTCCGCCGCAGGCCCCTGAATTGGAGCAGGCCGTGCTGGGCGCTATGATGCTGGAGCGTAACGCCGTGAACGAGGCCATCGATATCCTACGTCCCGAGAGCTTCTATGTGGACGCGCACCGCCGGATCTTCGATGCCATCCAGAACCTCTTCCGCACCGACCAGGCCATCGACATCCTCACCGTGACGCAGGAGTTGAAGAAGCGCGCGGAACTCGACCTGGTGGGTGGTGCTTTTTACATCAGCCAACTCACCAACAAGGTGGCCAGTAGCGCCAACGTGCAGTTCCACGCGCGCATCATCAGCCAGAAGCACATCCTGCGTGAGTTGATCCGCATCAGCGCGGAGACCATGCGCGACGCCTACGACGACAGCACGGACGTGTTCGAGCTGTTGGACAAGAGCGAGCAGGAGTTGTTCGCCGTTACCAGCGGTAACCTCAAGCGGAACTACGAGCCGATGAGCGACCTGATCCAAGGAGCCATCGCGCAGATCGAGAACTCAAAGAACAAAGGCGGCGGCATCAGCGGGGTTCCCACGGGATTCACACAATTGGACAAGCTCACCGCTGGTTGGCAGCGTAGCGACATGGTGATCGTGGCGGCGCGCCCGGCCATGGGGAAAACGGCGTTCGTGCTGAGCATGGCGCGCAACATTGCCGTAGAGCACAAGAAGGCCGTGGCCGTGTTCAGCTTGGAGATGAGCAGCACCCAGCTTGTCACCCGCTTGATCGCGAGCGAATCCGGGATCAGTTCCGAGAAGCTCCGCAAGGGCGAACTCACCGATGCCGAATTCGCGATCCTACACCAGCACATCGCGCGCTTGACGAACGCACCGATCTTCATTGATGACACGCCGGCGTTGAACATCTTCGAGCTGCGTGCCAAGTGCCGTCGGCTGAAGAGCCAGCACAACGTGGAACTTATCATCATCGACTATCTGCAGTTGATGACAAGCGGTACGGAAGGGAATCGCGGCGGGAACAGGGAGCAGGAGATCAGCAACATCTCGCGGTCCATCAAGAGCATTGCGAAGGAGTTGGACGTGCCGATCATCGCGTTGAGCCAGTTGAGCCGTGCCGTGGAGACCCGCGGCGGCGACAAGCGCCCGATGCTGAGCGACCTACGGGAATCGGGCGCCATCGAGCAGGATGCCGACCTCGTCTGTTTCCTGTATCGTCCGGAGTATTACAAGATATTCGAGGATGAGCACGGCAGTACGTTGGGCATTGGCGAGGTGATCGTGGCCAAGCACAGGAACGGGGCAATTGATAACGTCCGACTGCGTTTCATCTCCGAACTCGCAAAATTCACGGACCTCGAGACAGGGCCGCTTAATTTTGCTGGAGGCATGGGGCAGGATGGGCCGCAGACCATCACACGCTCCAGCCGCATGAACGATGATGCCGACAACGACGTGCCCTTCTAGCGTGTCCCTTGTGCGATCGATCCGCAACGTGCTGGTTGCGCTTACCCTTGCATTACTGGTGGTTCCCGCCTCGGCGTCGAAGATCTTGATCCCGATGGACAAAAGCCAGACGGACCATCTGAAGGCCTACGGGATAGCCTATTGGGTGCTGGAGAAGGACGTTACCGTTGAGTGGCTACTGAACTATCGCGCGGGCAGTTTCCTTATCGATGACCTGCCTGCTGTAGAGCAGGAATGCACAGTGCGCGGCGTGTCGTATAGCGTGATCGCCGATGCCCAGGCCGACGCCATCCTCGCCCAGATCGCGGATCCGGAGGTGAACATGGAGATGGTGAAGCTGGAGAAGGCCCCTAAGATCGCCGTGTATGCACCTAGCAGTTTCCAGCCCTGGGACGATGCGGTGGCTCTAGTGATGACCTACGCCGAGATCCCCTATACACGTATCTACGACAAGGAAGTGTTGGCCGGTGTCCTTCCGCAATACGATTGGGTACACATGCACCATGAGGATTTCACAGGGCAGTATGGCAAGTTCTATCGTCAGTTCCGCAATGCGCCGTGGTACCAGGACCAAGTGCGTGAGAGCGAGGCCATGGCCAAGGAAGAAGGATTCGCCAAGGTGAGCCAGATGAAGGGCGCTGTGGCAGGCAAGATCCGCGACTATGTGGCTGGCGGCGGTTATCTCTTCACTATGTGCAGCGGCACGGACAGTTATGACATCGCACTGGCTGCAGAGGGCGTGGACATTTGTGACACACCTTTCGACGGCGACCCGCCCGATCCACAGGCGCAGCAAAAGCTGGATTATAGCAAGACCTTTGCATTCAAGGATTTCAAGATCATCACCGACCCGATGGTCTACGAGTTCAGTGACATCGATGCCACTGACATCATGAGCAGGGTCGGAGAGACAAATGACTTTTTCACGTTGTTCGACTTCAGTGCCAAGTGGGACGTGGTGCCCACCATGCTTTGCCAGGACCATGAGCAGGTTATCCATGGCTTCATGGGGCAAACGACCGCCTTCCGGAAAAACTTGGTGAAGTCGAATGTGACCATCATGGGGGAGTACAAGCCGCAGGGGGTGGTGAAATACATACACGGTGAATACGGCCTTGGGCAGTGGACCTTCTATGGCGGCCATGATCCGGAGGACTACCAGCACATGGTGGGCGATCCTCCCACCGACCTCAGTCTGTTCCCCAATTCCCCTGGTTACAGGCTTATCTTGAACAATATCCTGTTCCCCGCTGCCCGCAAGCGGAAGCAGAAGACCTGATCGAAACGACGGCTCCGTGCGCAGGAGGGCACCATTCCTGACTTCCATCTGCGATGAAAGGATGGTAAAAGGCCGGGATACTGCGGTTCGCATCACTATGTTTGTGCACGAAACCCTTTGCTTATGGACCTCTCGAAGATCATTTCCATCACTGGCAAGTCCGGGCTCTATCGTGTGGTGGCCCAAGGCCGCCAAGCCTTGATAGCCGAATCCCTGACGGACAAGAAGCGGATCCCCGTGCACTCCAGTGTGCGTGTGAGCTCTTTGGACGAGGTGAGCATGTTCACCAAGGGCGATGATGTGCCGCTTTCCGAGGTGATGGAGAAGATGCACAACATCGAAAAGGGCAAATTGACGGTGGACGTTAAGGGGAATATCGAAGCGCTGTACGACAAGCTGGGTGAGGCGCTTCCGAACTACGACCGCGATCGCATCTACACCAGCGACGTGCGCAAGTTCTTCGTGTGGTACGACATGCTTTTGGCCGCCGGTCTCTTCGAGGAGAAGAAGGAAAAGGCGACGACCGAGGAGGATAAGAAGAAGTCCTCGGCCGCTAAGAAGGCTCCCGCCAAGAAGAAGGCGGCAGCGAAAAAGGCCGCTGCTCCCAAGGCGGGAGGCGCTTCCAAAGCGAAGGCCAAGCCGATGCACAAGGGTGCACAGCGCGGCAGTTGATCTTTTTCCAAGCTATCGCGTATCCTGCGGGCATCGGTCCGTAGGTTGGGGCATGCAGCTATATTGCATCCACATCCGGATCTCCGCATGAAGAAGACACCGACCCTCGCGATGAAGTCCTTGGTGCTGGCACTTTTGCTGGGCACTGTCGGATTATCCGTGGCTTGGACGAGTGGTACGGTGCCCGTGGCCAAGGCCTATCACACACCGGCGGAATTGGCATCATACAGGGGCGGTGGTGGTGATAGTATTTTCCCGCTTCCAATGGGCGGAGACGTCTACTTCAAGCCCAGTGGAAACTGCGAGGGCTGCCATGGGCACGATCCCACCGGATATGCGATGGTGACCGCTGAAGGAGTGGATGTGAACGTGGTGGATGATTGGCGAAGCACAATGATGGCGAACGCGGCGCGTGACCCTTTCTGGCGTGCCAAGGTGAGTCATGAGGTACTGGTGAATTCCGCGCACCAAGCGGCATTGGAAACCAAATGCACCAAATGCCATGCGCCTGCCGGCAATTTCGACCATGCGTTCACTACAGGTGGTCCCTATTCCATCGCGCTGATGGAGCAGGACCCGGTGGCGTTGGATGGTGTGAGTTGCGTGCCCTGCCACATTCAGAAGGGCGATAGCATCGGTGACTTCTTTTCGGGGAACCTCCGCTTTGACACGTTGGGAAGTCCCCTGTTCGGCCCCTTTGCGACGAACACCATCTTCGGTGCTCCCATGGAATCCTTTGTGGGCTATACGCCCCAATACGGAACTCAGGTCCTGGACGCCGGTCTCTGCGCCTCATGCCACACCTTGATCACGGAGACGGCGGACGTCAGCGGGAACCTTACTGGTGATGAATTCATCGAGCAGGCCACCTATCACGAGTGGCTCAATTCGAACTTCAATGATGAGACGCATCCCGAGACGGGCATCACCTGTCAGGGCTGCCATATGCCCTTGCTCGACGATGACATCGGCGTTGTGCTCTCAGCGAACTACATCTTCCTGCAGCCGAAGACGCCTTTTGGCCAGCACCATTTCGCCGGAGCGAACACCTTTATGCTGAACATGCTGAAAGGGCATGTGGATACGCTTCAACTCACCGCCACACCGACGCAGTTCGACAGCACCATCGCGCGTACGGATCGCATGCTGCGCCAGCATTCGCTGCTCATCGAGACCTCGATCCCGCTGCGCACTGTGGACACGGCGTTCATCAACGTGAAGCTCACCAATCTCGCCGGTCACAAATTCCCGAGCGGCTATCCATCACGTCGCGCTTGGGTGCGGCTTGTTGTGACCAATAGCAGCAACGATACGATCTATGACAATGGGGCCGTGAATGCCCAGGATGAGATAGTAGGCCAAGACCCCGGTTGGGAACCGCACCATGATGTGATCACGTCACAGGACCAAGTGCAGATCTACGAGATGGTCATCGGCGATGTGAATGGTGATACCACCACGGTCCTTGAACGCGGCAAGGCCCCGCTAAAGGACGATCGCCTTGCACCGGCAGGATTCACAGTGGGAAATGTGTCCTACGATACCACACAGATCGTGGGAGTTCCCGCATCCGACATCGATTTCAACCATGATGCGGATGGCGTTGAAGGCAGCGGGAGCGACGTCGTTCATTATCATGTGGCCACGGGCGGGGAGACAGGCTTGATCCATATCACGGCCAACGTGTGGTATCAAAGTGCGCCGCCGCGATATGTAAAGGACATGTTCGCCTATTCCAGCCCCGAGATCGACCTGTTCAAGAGTATGTATCAAGCGGCGGACAATTCACCCGTTCTGGTGAAGACCGATACGCTTTCTGACATGACCACCGGGATCGACGACCTGCGCGAACTGGGCCTGCGGATCTTCCCCAATCCAACGCGGGACGGCCTCCTGAACATCAGCGGTATCGGGGCGCGCGTATCAGGTATCACCGTGTATGATGCGGGGGGACGCAAGGTGGCCGATCGCGTGGGGAGCGAAGAGAGATGGAGTGTGCGACTACCCGGCGCGGGAACCTATGTCGTAGTGATCCGCACGAAGGAGCGGAACTTCGTGAAGCGCGTGGTGTCGCTTTGATAGCGGTTGTGGCGCAGCGCTTTGGACGGGCTAGCATCGTCCATGTGCCAAAAGACCATTCCTGGGAGACCGATCTAGCTTCAACGCAATACAGGTGATGATGAAGCTGACACCGAGGAAGCACCCTACCAGTAGTTGCGCATCACCGCCCTGGTCCATTCGGGTTGGGTCACATCGCCTTGCGGAAGGAACTCCGCGAACACCGGCTTGATATCCACCACCGGCGTGCCGTCGATGGCGTCAAGGTGCGAGACGTGCAGGGCGCGACCTTCATGCTTGATCAACTTCACTACGGTAAGCCCTAGGTGATTCGGCCGGTCCTTCTTGCGCTGCGCAAAGATCCCGATGAGTGGCAGGCTCCTATCGTCGCGCGGATGTTCGCTGCCGATCACCGTTTGGTCGGATAAGTGAAAGTGGAAGATGATCTCCAAGTGTGAGAAGGCCTCGATGCCAGCGAAGCAGCTTTCCGGAAGCTCGGGCACGAGTTCGATCCGCGAAATGATCGGTGCCCAGCGATCGTCCATCTTTTCCTTGCGTTCATTCGCCACGAAGGCGATCGGTGTGATGAGGATGTCGCTCATGGATCGAAGGTATTATGGCAGCTGACCCTGTGGGGATCTGATAGACGCAACGAAGGCACGGCATACACGTGAAGGACGCCCGCGATGAGATGTTAAAGTTCCACCCGGAACACCAAGGCCGGCACACCGCGATGCACCGTGTCCTTCTCGTAGCGCATGCCGTTCCGCTTGGCAACGGATCGGCTCTTCCCGTTCTCATGGTCGATCAGCGAGATCACCGAGGATGCCAACCCATGATCCTTCGCGAATGCCTTGCAGGCCATCGCTGCCTCGGTCGCATATCCATGGCCCCATGCGGAAGGCAGAAGGTGATAGCCGATCTCCAGTTCAACGATACCGTCCACTTCCTGCGTCAACAGGCCGATCATGCCAACAGGCTTGTTGCTGGTGCGTTCGCTCACCACGTTCAAGCACGAACCATCGTGGGTGATCCGGTCCAACGATCTTTGTATGAAGAGAGTGCAATCGGCTTTACTTTCCAAAGTGAAGGGCATGAAGCGGATGGCCTCGGCACTGCTCATGTATTCCATCCACCACGAGCGGTCGTCCAGAACGGGATGGCGGAAGATGAGGCGTTCGGTGGTGAGGCCTTCGAGGGATGGAATGAGAAGATCGATCACTGCGCAAAGATGTCGATGAGCTTCGCTGAATTGGAGACAGGCCGGAGGCCTTTAAGATGTGGACACACTCGCGAATTACGCCAGCGTTTGCTTGGGAAATTCAATATGTAACGGATCCCAGATCCGCGCCAACACCGGCCAACCTGCCGAACACCACCGAATCCAAGAAAATGCCTTCCCACAGGATGTTCTCCTTGAAGTAGGCTTCCCGGGTAAAGCCGTTCTTCTCCAGCACGCGCATCGAAGCAACGTTCCCCGCTTGGGTCCAAGCCTCCATGCTGTGCAGGCCGAGGACGTCGAATGAAGAGTCCGCCACGGTGGCGATGGCCTCGCTCATCAGGCCTTGGCCCCAGTGCGCGCGGGCAAGCGAATAGCCCAGCTCGCCGCGATGGTTCTCCAGGTCGATGCGCCACGGACCGATCACGCCGATGCAGGTGTCGTCTCCTTTCAATGTCATGGCCCATTGCGCACAAGTGTTCGCGCGCTGCCCGTCATGTATGCGCGTGATGAAGGCCTTCGCGTCATCGATGGTAACGGCCCGTGGCCGATGCACGAAGCGCATCACCTCGGGGTCGCTGCGCAGAGCGAACAGCTCGGGCGCATCGCTCATGCGGACCTCGCGAAGGATAAGTCGCGCTGTAGTGAGGGTGGGAAGGGGTGTGAGGTGGAGGGAGAGCATGAGCGAGCTTCGCTAAGGTTGGAGTACCTCAGTGTCCCTTGCGCAAATCATGTTGGAACTTAGAATGGCACGGATCACAGATCCGGCTCAGCGGGGCGCTCATCGCGCCGTGATCTTCTTCTTCCTAGGCTTGGCGGAAAGCCGACGCAACGCTTCCTGTTGCGACGCGTCCCGAATGAAGCCACGGAGTGAAAGGTCTTCATCCACGGCTTCCCAATGAATGCCGATGCCGCCACCGATCAGTTGCCATTTCTTCAACTGCTTATCAGTGGCCTTCTTCAATCGCTCGAAATCCGAGATGCGTGCTTGCAGTATGTCGCCACTATTCAGTACCACGGCAAGTAGATCCAATTCCTTGTAAGGATGTACATCTACGATCCGTAGACCTTCTCGGAGGATCAGCGTCTCGATCGGGTCCATGCCCTTCCCGAATTTAACGGTTGAAATGGTCGTCCCAAGCTTGGAGGATTTCATGTCTGTGCTTTTTGATCAGTGCGTTGATCTTCCTTTCATCACCTGTCTTGAAGCCACTTGAATAGACCAATTCAGGTTCTGGTAGCAACCACCATTTCGCTGAGCCATCTCCTTTCTTGACGTGTACATGGGGCGGTTCGTTGTTCTCCGAACTGAAGAAGTAGAACTTGAATCCCTCTATGTCCTGGATCGCTCGTGGACTCATGAACGCCTACTTGAGACCAGCCTCCCGCATCATCCCAACCACAACCTCCACCACATCCTCAATGCTCGGCTTGCTGAAGTAGTCCCCATCCGTTCCATAAGCAGGACGATGGGCCTTGGCAGTAAGCGTGGTCGGAGCGCTGTCCAACCAGCGGTAGCCGTTCTGCACTTGCAGCACTTGTTGCAAGATGAATGCGCTGGCGCCGCCGGGCACGTCCTCGTCCACTACGAGCAGGCGGCTGGACTTCTTCAGGCTTTCCACAATGCGGTGCTCGCGGTCGAAGGGGAGGAGCGTGCGCACGTCGATCATCTCCACGCAGATGCCGAGTTCCGCGAGGCGGTCTGCGGCGTGCATGCAGAGGTTGAAGGTGCTGCCGTAGCTGACGAGGGTGAGGTCGCTGCCTTCGCGCACCACTTCGGGGATGCCGATGGGCACGGTGAATTCGCCGAGGTTGCTCGGCAGGCGCTCCTTGCTGCGGTAGCCGTTGAGGCATTCGATCACCAGCGCGGGATCATCGCTTTGGATGAGCGTGTTGTACATGCCGGCGGCCTGCTGCATGTTGCGCGGCACGCAGACCACGATGCCGCGCAGGCTGTTGATGATCATGCCCATGGGGCTGCCGCTGTGCCATACGCCTTCCAGCCGGTGCCCGCGCGTGCGCACGATCAGCGGCGCTTTCTGGCCGCCCTTGGTGCGCCATTGCATGGTGGCGAGATCGTCGCTCATCACTTGGAGGCAGTAGAGCAGGTAGTCGAGGTATTGGATCTCCGCCACAGGACGAAGACCGCGCAGCGCCATGCCGATGCCTTGGCCGAGGATGCTGTTCTCGCGGATGCCGACGTCGCTGACGCGCAGTTCGCCGAAGCGCGCCTGCATGCCTTCCATGCCTTGGTTCACATCCCCGATCTTGCCGGTGTCCTCACCGAATGTCAGCAACAGTGGCTCTTTCTCGAAAAGCGCAGCGAAGTTGTCACGGATGATGATGCGGCCGTCCACTTCTTCGTCATCGCCATATTCCACTGGAACTTCGGTGATGTTGAGGCAGCTCTTTGCGCTTTGACTGTAGAGGTAGCTGTCGTAGCGGTCAGCATTGGCGGCATTGGAGGTCTTGATCCACGCGCGCAGTTCTTCCGCATTCGCACCGGCGATATCCGCAGCCAGTAAGGCGCGGCGCGCGACGCTCAGGATGTCCTTGCGACAGGGATCCATCGCGCTGCGCAATTCCTGTGAGAGCGTGTCGGAACGATCAATGCCCAAGGCTTCAACAAGCGCGATCACTTCTTCTCGTTCAGCTTGGATCGGTGCGAGGTATGCGGCCCAGGCGGCTTTCTGAGCAGAACGTGCATCGGCCTTAGCCTTGGCATGGATGGCATCGAGCTCTTCCACGCTGGCGATGGGAACACCTCCTGGCTTGAAGGCGAGGATCCATTCGCGGAAGCGCACGTTGCAATCGGCGGTCTTGTACCACTCCAGCAACTCCTTGCTCTTGTAGCGCTCGTGGCTTCCGCTGGTACTGTGGCCTTGTGGCTGCGTCAACTCCTCCACATGGATCAGGCAGGGCACATGCTCTTCGCGGCATTGGGCGATAGCTTGCTCGTAGGTCTTGTTCAGCGCGGCGTAGTCCCAACCTTTCACCCTGTGAATACGGATACCGTTGGTGTTCTCCTGCTTCTCGAAGCCTTGCAACAGCTTGCTGATACTGCCCTTGGTGGTCTGGTATTCCTTGCCCACGCTGATTCCCCAGCCGTCATCCCAAACGCTCATGGCCATGGGCACTTGCAGCACGCCGGCCGCATTCATCGTTTCCCAGAATGGGCCTTCGCTGGTGCTGGCGTCACCAATGGTACCGAAGGCGACCTCGTTGCCATGGTCGCTGAACTGCGTGTAGCCGTGCAGCGTTTCATTCTGCCGGAACATCTTGCTGGCTTGTGCGAGGCCGAGAAGTCGCGGCATCTGGCCGGCGGTAGGGGAGATGTCCGGGCTGGAGTTGTATTGGTCGGCGAGGTTCTTCCACTCGCCGTTGGCATCGAGGCTGCGTGTGGCGAAGTGGCCGTTCATCTGGCGTCCGGCGCTGGCGGGCTCGGCAATCACATCCGCATGCGCATAAAGTTGCGCGAACCACTGCTGCACGGTGAGCTCGCCAATGGCGAACATGAATGTCATGTCGCGGTAGTATCCGCTGCGCCAATCACCGTGGCGGAACTGCTTGGCCATGGCCACTTGCGCGAGTTCCTTGCCATCCCCGAAGATGCCGAATTTGGCCTTGCCGGTGAGCACTTCCTTGCGGCCGATCAGACTAGCCTCGCGGCTGAGGGTCACAAGGTGGAAGTCGTGAAGGATCTCCTCTTTCAATTCATCGAGGGTGATCTTCTCTTCGGTGGTATCTGCGTTGGTCAGGGACATGAGTGCGTCTTGGGTTGCGCAATTTACTTCCGGTGACGGGAAGATCGCATTCGCGCGGAACTGATGCATGTCATGACCATACGCTGCACAATGTTCACTTTTGGCCCAACAAAACACGTTGCCAACATGAAAATCACTTCGTTCCTCGCTGCAGTGCCGCTGTTCTTCCTCGGCTCCTGCACGCCAACGCACACCTCCGTCTTCGATCCCTTGGCCCATGTGGATGTGGATAAGCTTCCGGATGTGGAAGAGGCTTTGGTAGCGCCCCCAAACCTTCCGGTGTATGACCAAGTGGACAAAAGCGGTCCGGTGGTGATCGATGTGAAGCTGACCGTGGAAGAAAAGAAGATGAAGATCGGCCCCGACGCGACGATCTGGGCGTTGACCTTCAATGGATCGGTGCCTGCTCCGATCATCGTGGCCCACCAAGGTGATTATGTCCAAGTGACCTTGGTGAATCCGAAGACCAACACACTCTCTCACAACCTTGATTTCCATGCGGCCACTGGAGCCATGGGAGGAGGTGATCTTTCCCTGGTCGAACCGGGCCAAGAGTCGACCATTCGTTTCCGGGTGCTGAAGCCCGGTGTGTTCGTTTACCACTGCGCACCCGGTGGAGCGATGGTCCCGCTGCACGTTGCGTCCGGCATGAATGGCGCTATCATGGTGCTGCCCCGCAACGGACTGAGCGACGAGAACGGCAATCCGGTGAAGTATGACAAGGCCTACTACGTGGTGGAGCAGGACTACTATCTCCCCAAGGACGAGCAGGGGAAATACAAGGAATATGACACGCCTTCGGCCGGCTTCGCGGACATGCTTCAAGTGATGAAGGGATTGATCCCCTCGCACATCATTTTCAACGGCACTCCAGGATCACTGACAGGGGAGAACGCCATGAAGGCCAGCGTTGGCGAGAAGGTCCTCTTCATCACCGCATCGTGCAACATCGATGCGCGCTTCCACCTGATCGGGGGCCATGCTGACCTGGTTTGGAACGGCGGTTCGTTCAATGACCGGCCTGCTACGGACTACGAGACCTGGATGGTGCCGGGCGGATCCGCGGTGGCTGCCATGTATCAGTTCCGGGAACCCGGTACGTACGCCTTCCTCGACCACGAGTTGATAAAGGCTTTGGTGTTCAATGCGGTGGGGCAGGTGAAGGTGGACGGAGCGTGGAATGATGACCTGATGAAGCAGGTCGCGAAAGCTCATACTTCGCAGTAGTTGAAGAAGCAGCACGTGGAGGCGAGAACAAAGCTCGCCTCCACCTGTTACTTCTGCGAGCCGTGCAACTCGCCGCACTTTGCTCCCGGGAGCGGCCCAAAACATAAACACCTATCACCATGCATACCTCCTCATCCCTGCAACCTTCTTTGGTGGCTATCGCCATCGCACTTTTCGTCTGTTCCTGTGGTGGTGGGACCGGAGAGAAGACTCCTGAATTCGGCACGCCAAAGGCCCCTGTTCCTACAGCGACGGCACCTGCAGCAACCGTAGCATCGGCCCAACCGGCCTATCCTGCAGGCTTCATCACCGCATCTGACATCACGTTGGGGCCGATCGATCAAGCCAAAGTGGACGCGGGCAAGAAGATCTTCGATGAGAAGTGCCACGTCTGCCATGGTCTCTCCGATCAAAAGGTCGTGGGTCCTGGCTGGAAAGGCGTGACCGAGCACCGCAAACCGGAATGGATCATGAACATGATCCTGCATACCCAATGGATGTTGGAGAATGACACGGCAGCGCAGAACCTGGTGGAACTTACCAAGGCGCAGATGACCGATCAGCAACTCACCAAGGATCAAGCGCGGAATATGCTTGAGTTGATGCGGACGCTGAATTGAGGATCTCGAAAACGAATGAAGGCCGCTCTGCGAGGACCGGCCTTTTTCTTTTGCGACCAGCTCCGTCAGTGGTCTCGCGAAGCGGACACTAAGGTGACACTAGGCCGATACTGCGTGTCCTCAGTGTCCCGAAGTGAAGACCAATGAGGGCGAACGGTGCCTCACATATCCTGAATAGGGAGCAGCCGCAACTTGGTGCGCTCCTGCCATCCGTGGATCAGCAGGATGAAGATCCCTGCGGGGAGAAACATGGAAACGCCGAGGAGGATCGCGTAGTAGCCCGGGATCATGCCCCAGCCGATCCAGAAGAGAAGACCTTGCAGAAAGAGGACAGCCTCCATCAGTAGCATGCCCGCTGTAAAAAGCGAAAGCCCCACACGCGCCATGCGTGAGGTGCTGATGAACCAGCCTCTGACCAGCGCCATGGCGAAGAGCATCATGCTGATGGCGCCAAGGGTGTTCAGGTGGATGAAGCCGATAACGAAGTTGCGCACGGTAAATGCCATGATGGCCACCTGTGGGATGGCGACAGCGGCCTGCATGATCACTTTCAGGCCCATGCCGATGAGCGAGTAGGTGACACAGCGCCATGCCCAGAGCGGGGCCTTGTCCTGGAGCATCTTCTGCACGTGGAGAATGGCTTTGGCCGTGCGCCAGCCTGCCCAGAGCTGGAGCACAACACCTATTGAATTCACGGCATATACCGTCCAATGACGCTCGCTCCACGCGATGGCCAAGGCGAAGGTGAGCTCCACGGAAACCAACCAGAGGCGGATGGTGAAGCGGTCCAGCACATGGTCCGCGCCGTGCGTTTCGGCCCATCGGCTCCACAGGGCCAGTGCGCCGAACCAGAACCAGCCGTTGAGCTGGAAATGCAAGAACCATTGAACGGCCCAGTAGTAGATCTCCGTCCCGAAATTCCCCCCGGAGATGATCGGCCCCAAGGCCCAGACGCCGATGGTGGAGACATACATCAACACCACGGCCATGCGCACCAGCAGCCTGCTGCCGTTGGGACGCCACGTGCCGGTGGCCTTCCAGACCTGCACGCCGAGCCAGTAGCTGGCCAAGATCTGCAGCGCGGATACCGTGTTGATGAACGTGCCATAGCTCTGAACGGGGAAGCCGAACAACATCCCTAACACGGCCAGTTGGGTGACCGCCAGTAGGATGTTGCTGCGTCGCGAAGGACCTTTCGGTGTCTCGTCCTGAAGCATGAAGACCACCATGGCGATCAAGGCCCAGCCTATCATCGCTACATGGTAGTGTGCGTTCAGCAAGGCCCTGAAACGCACGTACGGGATCTCCCAGATGTAGATGGCGCGCAGCACGCAGCCAATAATGGCGGCGATGCCGAAGTTCAGCAGGGCAATGTTGAACCAGCGGCGCATCGGGGCCGAAGGTCAGGAAAAAAGGGGGTTCACGCTTCGCTGATATAGATCATGCGTTTGTCTGACAAGTGTCAGGTTTACCTTGCAGGCGATCACGACTTTTGAACCCGTAAACACATCGATACGATGGCAACCAACAACAGCACACGCTCCTTGAACACCTTCTCCGTCCTCGCACTTGTCGGCCTCACCGCCTTTGCCATGGCCTGTGGCGGTGGTGAAAGCACCTCCAGTACTACCACCCCTGCACCGGCCCCGGCGGGAGTTGAAACACCGGCGACCGCAGCACCATCAACAGCAGTTGCAGGCTTGATCACAGCTGATGATATCAAGTTGGGTCCCATTGACAAGGGTATGGCCGCCAAGGGCAAGGATATCTATGATGTGAAGTGCCAAGCATGCCACAGCCTCGGTACCAATCGCGTTGTGGGGCCAGGCTGGGCGGGTGTAGTGGAGCAGCGCAAACCGGAGTCGATCATGAACATGATCCTACACACGGACGCCATGCTGGAAAGCGATGAGCACGCACAGTCCCTTCTTGAGGAATGCCTGGTGCGTATGCCCAACCAGAATCTGGACAAGGATGATGCCCGCAACGTGCTGGAGTTCATGCGCACACTGAAGCCGGAGAAGAAATCCTGAAGTGAGCCCCTCGGTCGATCGTCAAACTGATATTTCCGGGCCAGTGAACGAAATGCCACCGATCTGGTCCTAGAAGGTGGGGTGAAAGTCAGCAAAGGCGTCCGCGAGGGCGCCTCTGCTGTTTGCCATGGTGATCGCTCGATGGTGATAGGTGCCTGGTTGTTGGTGATTGGCGGCGTGTCGGCGAGTTGTGCAGCACTCCGTGTTCGTGGTGACCTGCGACCCACAGCTTGTGGCTTCTGGCTTGAGGCTTCGAGTTGCAAGCCACAAACGTGGAAAGCACAAAGAGCCGGTCGATCACAACTGAAAGCGCGAACGAGCACTTGTAGTTATCAACGTCGGCCTTCAACTCAACAGGCGTAAGCGTTCCAGTATCAGGTGGTATTGATCGTTCATAACGCTGTGGATGATCAATGTTGAATTTGACCCTTGTCAGGAGGTTGATCTTGCAGCTTTGGAACCCGCATAAAATCGATCCCGATGCCCCAAGCCATCCTCTTTGAAGAAGCCACTTCCATGACCAGCGCTACACGACCTAAGCCCAGTACCAGCTATTCACATGAGGAGGTGCTTGCTGCGGCGCTCGCTTATTTCCAAGACGATGAGCTCGCTGCCACCACGTGGATGAACAAGTATGCCCTGCGCAATGCGAAGGGTGAACTGATCGAACTCACGCCCGCCGATACGCACAGCCGCATGGCCCGCGAGTTCGCTCGCATCGAACGTTCGTACAAGGCTATCCCGGCGGAGAAGCAGGCCTTGCTTTCCACCTATGGCCAAAAGCGCAAACCCTTGGATGAGAAGCGCATCTTCGACCTCTTCGACGGTTTTCGCGACATCGTGCCTCAGGGCAGCGTGATGGCCTCACTCGGAGATCCCACGCGCTTGGCCTCCCTTTCCAATTGCGTGGTGATCCCCGCTCCGGTGGACAGCTACGGTGGCATCTTCCGCAACGACCAGCAGCTGGCCCAACTATTCAAGCGCCGCTGTGGCGTGGGCTTCGACCTGAGTACGCTTCGCCCGGAAGGTGCCGAAGTGAGCAACGCCGCGCGCACAAGTACCGGCGCAGTGTCGTTCATGGAACGCTTCAGCAACACTACGCGCGAAGTGGCGCAGAAGGGAAGGAGGGGAGCGTTGATGCTCACCATGGATATTGCGCATCCCGACGTGGAGCAGTTCATCACCATCAAGCAGGACCTGATGAAGGTGACCGGCGCAAACATCAGCGTCCGTGTGAGCGATGAGTTCCTGCAAGCAGTGGAGGATGATGCCGAGTACACGCATCGCTGGCCCATCGACAGCAAGACCCCGACAGTAACGAAGAAGGTGCGTGCCCGCGAACTTTGGGACACCTTGATCAAGTGCGCGCACCACAGCGCCGAGCCCGGCATCATCTTCTGGGACCGCCAGCACAAGTACTCCACCTCGTCCGTCTATCCCGGCTTCCAGAACGAAAGCACCAATCCCTGCGGCGAGATCGCTATGCAGGGTGGGGACAGCTGCCGCTTGATCGCCATCAACTTCTATTCCTTCGTTACCGATGCCTTTACCCCGAAGGCACGTTTCGACCACAAGCGCCTAGCGAAAGTGACCTACGAGGCGCAACGCCTGATGGACGATCTCGTGGACCTCGAACTCGAAGCCGTGGAACGCATTCTGGTGAAGATCGATAAGGACCCCGAGCCGGATGCCGTGAAGCGCGTGGAGCGTGAGACCTGGCAGCTACTGGGTGAGACCGGTCGCAAGGGCCGCCGCACCGGGCTTGGCTTTACAGGCATGGGCGATGCGCTCGCCGCACTGAACTTGGCCTACGATAGCGAAGCCGCAGTAGAGGCCGCGGAACACATGTTGCGCACCAAGTGTGAAGCCGAGTTCAACAGCAGCATCGACATGGCGATCGAGCGCGGCAGCTTCGTCGGCTTTGATCCCGCCGTGGAACGCACGTCCGAATTCACCGACATGCTCGCCACCGAACTGCCTGAACTGCATGAGCGGATGATGAAGAATGGACGACGCAACATCAGCATTAGCACGGTGGCGCCCACGGGTACGTTGAGCCTGCTTACCCGCACCAGCAGCGGCATCGAGCCGGTGTATATGCTCGGCTACACGCGCCGCCGGAAGCTCGGCCCGAATGCGCCGAAGGAAGCCGTTGCCTTCACCGATGACATGGGCGACCAGTGGGAGGAGTTCGTAGTTCACCATCCGCGCCTGGTGGATTGGATGAAGGCCACCGGAAAGACCGATGTGAAGGAAAGTCCCTACGCCAACTGCACCGCGAACGACATCGATTGGCACCGCCGCGTGCGCCTACAGGCCGCCGTGCAGAAGTACACTACGCACAGCATCAGCAGCACCATCAATCTGCCTTCGGATGTTTCCGCGGAACTGGTGGGCAACATCTATCGCGAGGCTTGGCACATGGGATTGAAGGGCGTCACCGTCTACCGTGATGGATCGCGCAGCGGCGTGCTGGTCTCCAACGAGAAGAAGACGGATGCTGCCGTTTCGCACGCCAAACGTCCGGAGATACTGGAGGCCGATGTGATCCGCTTCAACAACGAGCTGGAGCCGTGGATCGCCGTGGTGGGCCTGCTCGATGGCAAACCTTATGAGATCTTCACCGGCAAGGCCGAAGGCGTGTTCCAACTGCCGAAGTGGGTGGAGAAGGGCTGGGTGATCAAGCGCCCCGACGCCAAAACGAAAAAGAACATCTACGATCTGCAGTACGCCGATAGCGACGACTACCGTGTGACCATCCAAGGCCTCAGCCGCAGTTTCGACAAGGAATACTGGAACTACGCGATCTTCATCAGCGGCATGCTGCGCCAAGGCGTCTCCGTGCCGCACGTGGTGGATACAGTGGTGAATCTGAACCTCTACGACGCTACGTTGAACACGTGGAAGAACGGCATAGCCCGCGCGCTTTCCCGCTACATTCCCAATGGCACCAGTGCCAGTGGTCGCAAGTGCAACGACTGCGGAGACAGCGAAGGTGTGTACTATGAGGAAGGCTGCCTGAAGTGCAGGAGCTGCGGTAGCTCGAAGTGCGGGTAGGGGACATGATCTGCTCCATCAGCGGTCTCCCGCAGGGGACCCTGATGCTGGAAATATTTTTTGACAGGATCGCAGGATTGACAGGATTGGATCCTTATGGATCCTGGGTTTTGAGCTGGAACTACTCTGGACAGGATTACAGGGTCAACAGGATTGAAGTGATGGATAGGCTACCTTGGTTTCCAACAGATGGAGCACCAAGAGCTGACCAAGGCGATCATAGGCTGTGCCATGAAGGTGCACACTGCGCTGGGCCCTGGCTTCTTGGAGTCCGTTTACCAAAATGCATTGACGCATGAGTTGCGCAAGCATGGCTTCCGGGTTGATTGTGAACGACGCATTACTGTGCGCTATGATGATGTGATCGTCGGAGACTTTATCGTTGACATGTTGGTGAACGATCTCGTCCTTATCGAGAACAAAGCTGCACTGGCAATTAATCCCAAGCACGAGGTACAATTGGTGAATTACCTGACAGCGACAGGCATCGACGTTGGGCTGCTGCTGAACTTCGGTGCGGAGAGCCTCGAGTTCAAGCGCAAGCACAGAAAGTTCCGTCGGTAGGGGGGAATGACAGGAAGTTCTTTTTGACAGGATCACAGTGTCTACAGGATTCACTGATCCTGAAGGATCCTGTTTTTACTGGACTTGTTTTTTGACAGGATCTCAGGATTTACAGGATTCAGAGAGGACAAGATCTGCATGGTTCTTGGGGAGTCCTTCGCCATGCGGGCGCCAGCGCGGAGCAACGCTTCAGCGCTGCTCCTCAATCCTGTCAATCCTGCAATCCTGTCCTCAGCTTTTCCGTCGGGCCTTTCAATCTGATCCTGTCTGAAATCGTTCCACCACCCGCTCGTCATTTGGCCAAGTGCGTTCTTCAAAGTAGACCCTCCCATCCTTGTCCACCAGTATTACGGTGCTGCACCGTGTGCCGTAGCCCGCTGAGCGGATGAAGATCGAAGAGGCCACACGCTCCATCTCCAGAGGCAGACCTGTGTCGGGAAGGCTCGCGTCCGGCGCGATGGCATAGTCGGCGAGTAGGTTGAAGAGCGCCTCTGACGGTTCCTCATCCTGCAGGTCCAGCAGTTTCTTCAACTCCTGTTTTGCCTTGACCACCTTGGGCCATGGCGTATCGAGAAAGTGGTTGCTCAGCCCGTGGATGCCGGGTTGTAGCGCCTCGTCCACGCCTTCGATGTTGTTTTGATAGCGGAGTTCATTCACGCTTCCGTAGATCAGGTTGAAGCCTGCATACGTCTTCGTGCTTTTCGGGTCGATCCCAAGTTCCAGCGCCTCGCGCACGAGCAAGCCGCGTGATGGCCCCGCCGGAAAGTTCCTTCGCATGTCGCGGTAGTTGGTGATCACGGCGAACCTGCCGGTGCGCGTGATGCCCATCCACGTGCCGCCTGCGCGTTGGTCCCGGCCGGCAAGGATGTCCGGGGCGTCCTTCCAGAAGTGGGCGGGTTCCGTTGGCCGCTCCAAGAACTCATCCCGGTTGGCCGCTACGATGAGCGGGAACTTTGGATGGACCTTGTAGGCGAGAGCGATCAGACACATGCCCCGAAATTACCGGTGGTCGTTGATCATGATCTCCGAATGTTAGGGGCAGTACGTGGCCGAAACGTTCGAGTGCATCATGAAGGAGCGGGAAGGGGTGAAGGGCATGCGTATCGTGAAGGAACCGAAATTCCTGCGTCACTTTACCGCGCACTTCGAGACCCTGAAATGAACTCCAGTACTTCTGTCCGCGTCACCAAGCGCTTCACCTTCGAGATGGCCCACGCGCTGCGCTGCCACGATGGCCTCTGCGCGCACATCCACGGGCATTCCTACGTGTTGGATGTCACGCTGATCGGTTCACCGCGCAAGGAGAACGGCCATCCGAAGGACGGCATGGTGATCGATTTCGCGGAGCTGAAGAAACTGGTGAACACCGCCGTGATCGTGCGATACGACCATGCGCTGGTGCTGCATGAGAAGGACCGCGACCAAGCATCCTCCGGCCACGAACTGTTCGGACATACGCTCTTCACGCCATGGCAACCCAGTTGCGAGAACGTGTTGCTGGATATCGTGGAGCGCGTGAAGAATGCGTTGCCCACGGATGCCGTGCTGCATGCGGTGCGCCTTCAGGAAACCGCCACGAGTTGGGCGGAGTGGGAGCGGGGGTGATCAGATCCTCAGTAGATTTTTCCCGGCGCTCGGCTGTTTGCCGAGTGCCTTGGTCATGCCGGCCTCTCGCCGTTGGGGAAACACATCCACCCTTCACACTGCATACACCTCCGAGAATGGGGGGTGTCCGCCGGAGGCGGTTCGACGCACTGGGCACTCGGCAAACAGCCGAGCGCCGGGATTCAGCCAAAGCGCTCGAAGTGATGAGGGTCATAAAGCGCTAGGCCCAGCGTGTGATGCTGGGCCTAGCGATGAATGATCACGGGTGGGTATCCGTGTGGAGTTGCCGTTCAGAACTGCAAGCCGGTGAAGCGCTTCTTCATTTTGGGCCGGATGAGGATGGCGATGTAGGTCCAGTTCTGCACGTTGGCCATGGTGGGCACGGCCTCCACCTTTTCAAGTGTGGTGGTGGCGAACATCTGGGAATAGCCTGCTTGCACGGAAAGCACGTCGTTCACGATGTGGCCGAAGCTCAGGTCGATCTCGTTGCCAAGTTGCCCGTCCATCTTTTGGCCGTCCTTGATCACGTTGGCCGCGGTCTGGAATTCATGGATGTCCATGGAAACGAAGGTCCGCTTGTTGAAGTCGTACCGCACGCGCAGGAATACGTCCAGAAGGCCCGTTGCGTGCGCAGGCCAGCCACCGGCGAAGAAATTATCCATGTAGCCGTTGAAAACGTGGTTGGTCCCGAACATGGGGGAGTAGGAGCGGTTCACATTGTCGGTGGCATCCTGCGCGGTGCCGGAGAGAAGTTCGCCGCCCAAGGTGGTGCGCAGGGCAATGCCTTTCTCCTTGTTCAGGTCGAAGAGATAGGAACCCTGTGCACTGGCATCGTAGGCTTGGATCGTGCGGTCGGCCACATCCACGCCGAGTTGCTGGTAGTAGAAGCCGGAGAGCGTGAAGTTCCCGCTCTCATAGCGGATCGTAGGAAGGCCGATGGTCTGGCTGTAGCGCACGCCCTGCGCGGTCACCTCGCCGATGCTGTCCGTGTGGGTGTATTGCAGGCCATTGTTCCAGAACAGGAAGCTCAGCTGGAACTTGCCCCAGTGATCTTCCATCCAAAGCATCTGGGCCGCCTTGTATTGGTTGGGGACGGCATACGGCTGGTCCACCAAGGATTCCGCAGCGGCATTATAGGCCGCGCCGATGTGCAGCTTGAAGTTGCCCCGCTCGTACTTCGCCAACGCCATGTCATGCGACCGCGCTTGCAGCACCCAGTCGAGGTTTCCAAGGAATCGGGAGTTGTCATAGTTGAGTTCTTGGCGACCGAGCTTCAGCGTCCAGTTGGAATCCAGTTGGATCTCTGACCAGGCCTCGTGTACCGAAAGGAACGCGTCCGAGGCGTTTGCTTGTGGGGTGCTGCCCCAGGTGCGTATGTCCTGCAGACTAACATGGAAGCGGACCTTCTCCAAGGAATAGGTGGCTTCGATCCGCGCGCGCTGGCCGACGAAGACCGCCGGTGACTGTGCCGTGTCGATCAGCTTTCCATAGCCGTTGCGGAATTCGGCGCGTTGCAGAAGTTGGCCGCCCCAGGTGAGTTGGGCGGAGGCTTGTTGTGGCGCAAGCGTCACGATCAAGGCGGACAGACCGATCGCCTGCATCAGGCGGGACCGGTAGTGGTTCTTGCTTTTCATGGCCGAAAGCTGCGCAATAGCATCGGGCGTGAACTGACTTTTGATAGGATGTGCGGCATGAATTTGCACGTGTTCCGCATTATCGAAATTCCCACCCCCTTCGGTGACTTTGCTCACCTTCCGGTCCTTGGAAGAAAGGCAGCTTTGTGCAACGCCATCTGCAGATTCGGAAGGCAAAACACAACAGCAATGACGCACGACGTGGACGCGGTATGGATGGGCAAGATGCAGTTCAACGCACTGGTGGGCGGCCACACAGTGATCATGGACGGTCCTGAGCGTGTCGGCGGAGAGGACCAGGGCCCGATCCCAAAACCCTTCATGCTCACCGCGCTGGCGGGCTGCACCGGCATGGATGTGGTGGCGTTGTTGCGCAAGGCCGGCAAGCCGCTCGACCGCTTCGAGGTCCGTGTTTCCGGCGAGATCAGCAAGACCCCGCCGATCATCTACACCAGCGTGCATGTGATCAATGAGATGCACGGCGATCTGTCGCACGAGGAGGAAGCGCTGCGTGTTGTGGACCGCTCTCAGAACCAACTCTGCGGCGTGAGCACCATGCTGAAGAAGGCGATGCCGGTGACCTGGGAAGTGACCTACAACGGCGTGGAGCGCTTCAATAACAAAGAGGCTGTGGCCGCTGGTGCATAGCCATTGAATTCAGGCCAGACCATGGAAAAGCAGATCTCAACACCGCGTGGATCGTGGGTGACGGCAGGTGTGATGGCCTTGTTCGGCTTTGTGACCTTGGTGGCCAGCAGTTCGGTGCTCTTCAACATCGATGGTATGGCGGCAGAGGCGGGCCACGTCGTTCCACTGGTGCTGTGGATGAATCTCTTCGCATCGGTCCTCTACATCCTTGCGGCATACGGCCTGTTGACGCGCAGAACATGGACTCCGTTCCTGCTTGTCGTTGCCATCGTCTTGTTGGTGATCGCCGCCATCGGCTTCTTCATCCACATCCAGACCGGAGGTGCATACGAGCAGCGCACCATCGGCGCATTGGCCTTCCGGATCTTCGTTACGGCGCTGCTCTATTGGGCCGCGCGATACTACCTCCGGCCTTTGATCACTCGCGAAGAAACCAAGCATATCCTCTGACCTCATGAAGACCTCCTCGATCACCTCCTTTCTTTTCGTCGCTCTGCTCGCCACGGCGTGCGGGACTTCCGACGCTACCCATCAAGGCCATGTCCCCGGTGCCGCCGAAATGGGCAATGAGCACGAAGGCCAGGCTGGAGCAGTGCAATTGAACAACGGCCAACCTTGGGCTGCCAACGTCGAGACCACAGACGGGGTGAACAGTATGTTGGCGTTGGTAAAGAGCTACGATCCCACCAGCGCTGACACCTTACTAAAGTCGGAGCTGGTTGCCGAGTTCAACGGGATCTTCGCCAAGTGCACCATGACCGGCCAGGCGCACGAGCAGTTGCACAACTACCTCTCTCCCGTACATGGGATGTTGGACAAGCTGAGCGCAAAGCCCAGCGCTGCGGATCTTTCAGAGCTGCGCGCGTACTTGGGCACCTACGGGAATTACTTCCGTTAGGCCCGTAAACCGGGTGATCAGATATTCGCCAAGCGCACCAAACCCCGCTTGTCCGCGATCTTGATGTCCCGTCCTTGGGATTCGATCAAGCCCTCGTCCTTCAGGTCGGTGAGGCAGCGGATGAGTGATTCGGTCGCGGTGCCCACGATGGCGGCGAGATCGTCGCGGCTGATGCGCACGCCGAGGTTTTCCGACGTGTCCTTGCTGAAGCGGTCGTGCAGTTGTAGCAGCGCTTGTGCCACCCGTTGGCGCACGCTGGCGTAGGCCAATTGCAGCAGGCGCTCCTGCCGTTCGTTCACATCGTGGGTGAGCATGCGGATGAAGCGCATCGATACATCGCGATCGCGGTAAAGCAGACGCAGCAGGTCCTCGCGCGGTACCAGCGCCACTTCACATTCCTCCAGCGCCTCTGCGGTCTCCATGGCATGGCCTCCTTCCAGCATGCCGAGGTAGCCGATGAAATCGCCCGGCACATGCAGGCCCGTGACGAACTCCTTGCCATCGTTGTTCACCTTGAAGGTGCGCACCTTGCCAGAGACGATGAAGGGGACGTTGCGCATCTCATCGCCTTCATGAAAGAGGATGCCCTTGCGCTCCACGGTCCGCGTCTTGCGGTCCTTGCTGATGTCGTCGAGCGCGGTGACGCCGCGCGCCTGATCCATGAAATCGTTCAATCCATCGAGGGTGCGATCGAAGCCCTTGCGGAAGAGTTCGCTGCGCTTGAGTCGGCCTTCAATGGCGTTCAGCAGTTCGCTTTCCTCGAACGGTTTGGTGAGGTAATCGTCCGCACCGAGCTCCATGCCGCGCCGCACGTCGATACGCTCCGCTTTTGCGGTGAGGAAGATGAAGGGGATCTCCGCGGTATCCGGGGAACGGCCCAGCATGTGCAGCACGCCGTAGCCGTCGAGTTCAGGCATCATGATGTCGCAGAGGATGAGGTCCGGCTTTTCCTTCCGGGCCGCGTCCACACCTTGCTTGCCGTTCTCGGTCTTCAGCACGCGGTAATGCGCGAGTTCGAGGATCTCTGCGGTGTTGTCGCGCACATCGGCATCGTCCTCGATGAGAAGTAAGGTCTTCATGTTCTGTTCCGGTCTTTGGGTATCCGCACGTTGAAGGTGGTGCCTTGGTCGGGCGTGGTGGTGAAGGTGATCTCGCCGCCCATCAGGTCAAGGTAGCGTTTCACGAGGTTGAGGCCGAGGCCGGTGCCTTGGATGGTGAGCACGTTTTGCGCGCGGAAGAAGGGTTCGAAGAGATGCACTTGATCCGCGGGCGGAATACCCATGCCCTTGTCGATCACCGCGATGCGCAGGCAGCCATCGTCCACCGCCGTGCGCAGGATCACCGGCCGGCCTTCCGGCGAATACTTGATCGCGTTCGTCACCAGGTTGGTGATGGTGTTCACCAACATGCTGCGGTCCAGCGTCACGGTGCGTTCATCGCTGGCATGCTCGTATTCCAGCGCTTGGCCCGGCTTGGCCATGCCGCGCAGTTCCTCAATGAGGCCGATGCAGAGATGCACGATGTCGAGTTCTTCGGGCACCGAGGAGACATCACCTTGACCGATGCGCTCGAAGGAAAGGAAGTCGTTGAGGATGGCGGTGAGGTCGCGCACCTTCGTGCGGATGCGCTGCACGTGTTTGTGCACCTTCTCGTTGCCCGGCCCTTCGGTGTAGCGCGCGATGAGGTCCGCCGAACCCATGATGGTGCTGAGTGGGGTGCGGAATTCGTGCGACGCCATCGAGACGAAGCGCGATTTCAGTGCGTTCAATTCCTTCTCGCGGTCCAAGGCGATCTCCACCGTGCGCGCGCCTTGTTCGAGTTCCGCGGTGCGTTCATCGACCCGCTTTTCCAGGTCCGCTGTATTGCGTTGAAGCGCGTCCTCCGACTTACGCCGCTCGGAGATGTCCGTCACCAGCGCCATGGCGTACAGTTCGTTGTCCACGGTGAAATGGTTCAGGCCCACTTCCACAGGGAAGACCGAGCCGTCCTTGCGCAGCCCGGACAGCTGGCGCCCATGTCCCATATGGCGCTTGGAAGGACTCGCATTGTAGACGGAACGCTGAATGACATGCGCAGCGCGGAAACTTTGCGGGAGAAGCAGTTCGATGGAACGACCGATAAGCTCGCCCTTCCCGTAGCCAAAGAGTTCCAGCAGGCGCGGGTTCAGCATACGGATCGCGCCGGACCTGTCCACGAGGACAAGCCCTTCGGCAGCGGAGCTGAACAGCATCTCGCGCACCCGCTCCAGGTGTACCGGATCGACGTTGGATTCCCCTTGCGGCATCGTTGGTCGGCGAAGTTATTCGCCACCCGCCTCGCCGGTCCCGGAGAGTGATGCCAGATCCGTGCGTTCGTCGTACACGCGCCAGCGGAGGATCGGCCGCGAATAGAGATTCAGCGTGATCGCCCGGCCCGCACCGGCGTTCGAATGCCGATGGATACAGCTTTTCGCCGCCATGTAGGAGAGGTCGCCGATGCCGAGGACCTTCTCGCCGTGCCGGGTCAACTTACCATCCGCTGTGGCTTGGAAGCGCTCCTCCAGCACCCTGCCGAGCACCGGCTTTATCCAGGCCAACTGGCTGTCGTAATCATGGATGCTGGTGCGCTGGCCTTCCTCGTAGCAGATCAGCATCAGCTCATGCTCGCGCGTGCGATGGATGCATTGCCGGGTGTAGTGCCGCGAGTTCCAGTGGCAGAAGGCCGCCAATTCCTCCGGATCCAGCGAGAAGCGCAGCAGCGCATCGGTGTAGCCCGCCGAACGTGATCCCGGTTCGAGCACGCGGACCAATTCCGCCAGCGATCGTATCGTGTCCGCCATGGGGCCTGGATCAAGCAGCAAAGCCATGTGCCAAGATTAGCGGAAGCCCCGCTGGTAGCGGATGACCTTCGTCAGCCGGGCTGGCCCAATGCGGCGCTCGCGTCCGCTAACTTTGCTCCCATCCAAACCGCACCATGGCCCATATTCTGCTTCCAACGGATTTCAGCGACAACGCACTTCACGCAAGCTCATATGCTGCACACTTATTCGGCAGGGAGGACAATGTGTACACCCTGATGCACGCTTACATCGACATGGATCCGGCGCTCAACTCGTGGCCCGGCATGGCGGATGAGATCTACAAGGCCTCCATGATCGGCATGAGCGCTTGGGCGGATCGGGTGCGCGCCATGCCCGAGTTCGCCAACGCCGTGGTCCGCACAGAAGTGCTGTACGGGGCCTTACCGGAAATGCTCAACTCACTGGCCAAGGAAAAGCGCGCTGATATCGTGGTGATGGGCACGCTGGGCAGCTCGGGCAACGATATGCTGGGCAGCAATGCAGGCGAGGTGGTGAAGCACAGCAAGGTGCCGGTGCTGGTGGTGCCGAACAGGGCAGAGATCAAACCGGTGAAGCGGATCCTCTACGCCGATGGCGAACAGCACGTGGAGGTCGCCGGCAGCCGCATGCTGATCGACATCGCATTGCGCACCAAGGCGGAGGTCATCCTTGCCCATGTGCTGAAGAACGCCGATGAGGTACCGGACCCGAACGTGGTGGCCATGTATGAGGAACTTCTGCAGGCCGTGCCTCACCGCTTCACCTCCGGGGAAGGCAAGGACATCGCCGGGGTGATCGACTTCCTGTCCGATCAAGAGAAGGCCGACATGGTGGTGGTGCTGCACCATCACACCGGATTTCTGGAAAGCCTCTTCCATACGAGCGCCGCCAAGCGGCTGGCGATGCACACTCACATCCCGCTGCTCGTGCTGCAACAGCTCGATCCGCAGGCAGAAGGCTAGGGCAGGAAGCGCGCGCGCAGCTCCGGCGAAGGCAGCATGCAGGTATCGCGTTTGCCGAACCAACGGTAGCGTTTTCGCGCCACGAGGTAATACACCGCATCGCGGATGAAGCGGGGCACGATCATGAGCCCGAATGCCAAGGCCCAAACGCCGCCTACATCGCGGGCCACGTTCAAGGCCGCGGTGGACCGCGTCAGCGCTTCGCCATTTCTCCAGTAGACCGAGGTGCCGATATCCGCAGTGGCCAAGCCGTGTGCGCTGAGAAAGCGAATACCCACTTCGGACTGCAATGTTGCGAAATGCAGCCGCTTCCGCCGATCATGCCGAATGATGAACTGCACTAGGCCGTTGCAGAGGTTGCACACGCCATCAAAAAAGAGCAGTCGGTCCGGAAGGTCTTCCGATGTTCCCTCTGTCGGAACTGGCATTCCTTTGCGTGCTTAGCGTCTTGGCGGTGAAAGTCACTGCGCCTTGGCCATCACACCGCACAGGTGCCACAGCAATCGCGCACCGACGTTCGCATCCCAATCGCCATGCGGCCCGGGCGTCACTTCCACGAGGTCGAAACCGATGATGGTCTTTCCGCTCGCTGCCAGTTGCGAGAGGAGATAGGTGGCCTCTTCGAAGGCGAATCCGCCGGGCACCGGTGTTCCGGTATGCGGGCACAGCGCGGGGTCCAGCGCATCAATGTCGAAACTGATGTGCACTTTCTCCGGCAGCTGTGCGATGATGCGCTCGCACTGTTTCTTCCAGGTCATGCCTTCGTACTGCTCACGGCGCAACTCGGCACTGCGGTGCAGCCTGACGCGTAATTTTTCCTTCGCGAAGACGCTCGCTTCCTCTTGGCAGAAATCCCGGATGCCCACCGCGACGATGTTCTTCACTTGTGGGATCGCCAGCGCGTTGAACATGATGCTGGCGTGGCTGTCCGCAAAGCCCTCGTAGGCATTTCGCAGGTCGAGGTGCGCATCGAAATGCAGGATGCCGAAGCTCTTGTGCCGTTGTGCCAACGCACGATAGTAGCCGAGCGGCGTGCTGTGGTCGCCACCGACAAGCCCCACGAGTTTTCCTTGGTCCAGCCAGAAGCCCGTGCGCTGTTCCACCCATTCGTTCATCACGGCGCTTTCCTGATTCACGAGCTTCAGCGCTTTTGCGGCACGATCCTTTTTCGTTTTTCCTCCACCTTTCACCAGCAGCTCGATCACATGCGCGGCTTCCTTCTTCAAGGATGCGCTTTGCTCCAACAGCGCGTCGGGGATCTTGTCCATCGCGATGCCGCGCTTCCACAGGTCTGTGAACTCCGGATGGAACAGGTCCACTTGGAAGGAAGCTTCGCGAATGGCCTCGGGCCCTTGGGCCGCACCACCGCCGTAGCTCGTGGTCACTTCCCAAGGCACGGGGACGAGCACGATGTCGCTCTCTTCCGCGGTGAACGGCAATCCGTAGATATCGGCCGTTGCGCTACCGGGTGAGTTAGGGTCGAAGGACTTGATCTTGGCGGCTTTGGTCATGGGTGAGGCGTTGAGGGCGCGAAGTTCGGTACTGTAGACCACAGAGGCATGAAGGAATGGGAGCGGTTGCAGGTGTGTCTTCGATCTCAGCGCAGGTCACGCCGATGGACGCACATGAAATTCCTCCCTACTTTCCTTACGCCCCTTTCTTACTTCCCGTTCCTCCACTCTTCTTCTCTGGGTCTCTCCAGTGTAAAACCC
This sequence comes from Flavobacteriales bacterium, assembly GCA_041691695.1. GTDB lineage: Bacteria > Bacteroidota > Bacteroidia > Flavobacteriales_F > PHOS-HE28 > PHOS-HE28. The sequence continues at coordinate 42,249 of JBEPUG010000002.1, read as the reverse complement.
AGTATCACCGGTTCCCCAACAGCTTCCAACCCATGATGCCTGTGCGCGCCAAGAAGTAGCGCCACGACACGTTCAGCACGCCGAAGCCATATTTCATGCTGCGGCTGAAGTTGATGGAGCTGGCTTCATCGAAGTACTTGGTGGGACAGGTGACCTCTGCGATGTCGAAACGGTTCCAGAAGATCTGGCCGATCATCTGGTTGTCGAAGACGAAATCGTCGGAGCAGCGGTGGTACTCGCACTTGCGGAGCACGTCGGCGGAGTAGGCGCGATAGCCGGTGTGGTATTCGCTGAGCTTTTCGCCCATGAGGATGTTCTGCGTGAGCGTGAGCAGGCGGTTCGCGATGTACTTGTACACGGGCATGCCGCCCTTCAGCGCACCACCACCAAGGATGCGCGAGCCGAAGACCACCGGATAGACCTCGTTGCCGATCACTGATACCATGGCGGCGATGAGTTTCGGCGTGTACTGGTAATCCGGATGCAGCATCACCACGATGTCGCCACCCAGCTCCAGTGCCTTGTCGTAGCAGCTCTTTTGGTTGCCACCGTAGCCCGTGTTCTTCTCATGGACCACGATGTGTTTGATGCCGATCCGTCTTGCTTCCTCAACCGTGCCGTCCGGGCTGCGGTCATCCACCAGCACCACGTCATCCACGATATCGAATGGGATCTCGTCGTAGGTCTGCTTCAAGGTGTGCTGAGCCTTGTAGGCGGGAAGCACCACGATGACTTTTTTATCTTTGAACATGCGGGGTAAAGATCAGGAAATCGGACGATCAGATGATCAGATGCTGACAATGCCCGCTACCGGGGAGCTTAGGTATCATTGAACTGTATTCACTTTCGCGCCAAGATTCACCAGATTCACGCCCAGCAGGATCACGGCGATCATGAGGAATTGCATGGGCATAAGGACCTCGCCATCGAGTATGCCCCAGCCAATGGCCACCACGGGCATCAGATAGGTGACGGAGGAAGCCCACACTGCCGTGGTGCGCTTGATCAACGCGTTCCACAGAATAAGTGATATGCCTGTGCCGAAGGTGGCGAGGATCGCGGTGGATCCTAAGGCGGGCCATGCATTTGGGACGGTAGCTAAGATGTGGGGAAGTCCGGTCACCAATACGCCGATCAATCCCACGGGTCCTAGGAGGCTGATGGCCAATACTGAAGTGGCGGCGGCCGGTAGCATGTACAGCCAACGCTTGATGATGTTTCCACTGAAGCCATAGCAGAGTGCGCCGATGGCGGGAAGAACGGCATTGACGGTCCACGATGGAAGGCCATCGCCGTAACGGAAGGCGATCGTGCCGATCGCGCCCGCAAGACCGAGCAGGATACCAATGATGTTGATGGCCCGGATGCGGATGCCGAAAAGGAACACGCCAAAGAGCAAGGTGAACAAGGGCGCGAGGCTGTTGAGTATTCCCGTAAGCGAACTGTTGATCGTGGTCTCCGCAACGGCGAACAGGAATGCGGGAATGCCGTTTCCCAAAAGGGCCGTGCCCAGCAAGGGTTTCCAGTGTGCGCGGAAGAGATGCGCGTGCCGGAAGAGTAACGGACTGAGCACGAGCCAAGCGATGAACAGCCGGGCGCTGGCGAGTTGCAACGGGGAGAGTGCCGGAATGCCGTCTTGGAACAATCCCCGCTTCATCAGTATGAAAGAGCTTCCCCAGATCAAGGAAAGTACCGCCAGCAGCAGCCATTTGATGCGGTGGTCCGTGGTGTTCTGCTGCATGCGCGGGCCGAAAGGCCGGCGAAGGTAGCCGGGTCGTCCTCAGTATATTTGACCCTCGAATTGAACGGACCTTGCCATGAAGAAGCAACTCTCCATCGCTCTTATTGCCCTCCTCTGCGGGTGCTCCACATCTACTACCACGGACAAAGCCGCAGCGGTCGCAGGCCGCACTGTGAAGGAGGTGACGATCACTGAAGGCCAACCTGTCGCAACTGCGGATCTCGGCATCACCGGCATGACCTGCGAGCAGATGTGCGGTGGCATGATCAAGGGCGCATTGACCAAGTTGCCTGGTGTCGCTGGAACGGAGATCGCCTTTAAGGATGGCGACGAGGTGGGGCACGCCAAGGTGACATACGACCCGACCAAGGTGGATGATGCGCAACTTGTAAAGGCCGTGCAGAACATCGCCGACGGACAGTACAAGGTGATCTCCTTGGCCATTGTCAAGGAAGTGAAGAGCTCACCTTCCGCTTCCAATAAGCAGATGGACAAAGACGACGACGTAAGTGCCTCCATCCTTCCCGAGGTGACCATGCCGAACCTCGTCTCCACGTTGATGGCACTGGTGCGGATCTGAGTTTTGAAACGCGAAATTTCGGAACCCTTCCATTTCGGAGGGGTTTCTTTTTGGTGATCACCCGAAGGAGATATGTCTTCTGCGTTTCCGAGTGAACGGGTGCGGAAGTAATTTCGCACCCCGATGTTGGATTCGAGTGCGCGCGGCTTACGCCCGGTGGTGATCTGGTTGATCACGGGCTGTATCATGATCGCTTGCATGGTGGCCCTGGGCGGCATCACGCGCCTTACTCGCAGCGGCCTCAGTATCACCGAGTGGGATCCGATCATGGGCGCGTTGCCACCGATGAACGCGGACCAATGGCAGGTGGCCTTTGACAAATACAAGCAGATCCCGGAGTTCAAGGAGGTCAACGAGTTGATGGACCTCTCGGGCTTCAAGCACATCTTCTTTTGGGAATATCTGCACCGCAACTGGGGCCGCCTCATGGGTCTCGTCTTCATCATTCCCTTCCTCTGGTTCTGGCGGAAGGGCTTTCTGAAAGGCTGGCTGATGCGCCGGGGCTGGAGCATCCTCATCGGCGGTGGGCTCGTGGGCGCGCTGGGGTGGTTCATGGTGGCCAGTGGATTGGAGGACAACCCCGATGTGAGCCAGTACCGGCTGGCCATCCACCTATGCGCCGCATTCACTGTCTTCTGCCTTGTGCTGTGGACCATCTTCGACATCCGCCGGGAGCGTCGCAGCTTTCTCAGCGATGGAACCTCCGCCGGCAAATGGTCGCGTTGGCTCTTGGTGATCGTCCTGTTCCAGATCATCTACGGCGCATTCACCGCAGGGCTCGATGCGGGTTTCATCTACAACAATTGGCCACTGATGAACGGTCAATTCATGCCCGACAACGTGTTAGCGTTCAGTAGCTATTGGAAGGACTTCACGGATCACAAGGATGGCGTGCAATTCATCCACCGCAATTTCGCCTGGGTGGTGATGATCGCGATCACCTGGTTCGGTTACGCCAACCGCCGCAACAAAGCACTCAAAGGAGGCGACCGCTTGCTGTACTTCGCCTTGCTGTTGCAATTCACGTTGGGCGTGCTCACGCTGGTGTCGCAGGTGTGGATACCCTTGGGCGTGATGCACCAGTTGGGCGCGCTGTTGCTAGTGTCCGCGCTGCTGAATGTGCTGCACCGCACGGGCCGGGTCATCCCAGCGCAGGGTCTGGGCGAAGCGACGGATGTCCGCACGAATGCGATCGGTCACGGGGGCCAGTGAGTCCGCGTTGGGACGCACATCGAAGTAGAGCGCGCCGTAGAGGAAGTTGTTCACGCTGTCGGTGAGGTAGAACACCATCGGGCTGGCCACGTTGCCGTCCACGTCGAAGAGTGTTCCGAAGACCCGAGCGCTGTCCCGTAGCACCTCTTCACTCTTGATCCGCGAGGCCATCGCTTCATGCTTGGCCTTGAACTCGTGCGCGTCGTTGATCAATTCCGGAAGGTCACCTTGGATGCGTCGCCACGTCATGTGGACCGAAGCGCGTTGGCCGGGGAAGATCAGGTCCGTCCAGCAAGCATCCCCGTTCTGTTCGCCATTGCCAAGCCCTTTCACCAGATGGCCGTAGCTGGGGATCTCCGCCGTGAATGGGCAGTTGCCTTCCACCCGTGAACTGTCCGAGGCCGGCAGGTCGATCCGGAAATAACCGCGAGGCTTCGGAATGGGATCGTCACTGCAACCGGAAGCAAGAGCTGCGAGCAGCACTAGGCCGAAGGTCGCAGCAAGCCCGGTCGCCAGCCTGACAACAGACAACGGAGGTCCGATACGTATCGGACTGACAACTGGGTCCTTAAGCCGCTTCATCCCGCATGTGCACTTTCACCCGACGGACCCGCTTGTTATCGGCGCTTTCCACTGTGAAGTCAAAGTTCTGCAAGGATACGCGCTCGGCCTTTTGCGGAATGCGTCCGGTGAGTTCCAGCACGAAGCCGCCCAAGGTCTCGCTGTCGCCTTTGTGGTCCTCGAAGAGCTTGCCGTCGATGCCGAGAACGCGGTACATGTCGGTGAGTGGCGCGCGGCCCTCGAAGACGAATGTGCGCTCATCGAGCTTGCTGTAGATCAGGTCCACATCATCGTACTCGTCGGTGATCTCCCCCACGATCTCCTCGATCACGTCCTCCAAGGTGACGAGCCCGCTGGTGCCGCCGTATTCGTCCACCACGATGGCGAGGTGGACGTGCTTCTTCTGGAATTCCTTCAGCAGTTCATCGAGTTTCTTGTTCTCCGGAACGAAATAGGCGGGGCGTAGCAGTTTGTTCCAGTCAAAGTCCGCCGCGTCGATATGCGGCAGCACGTCCTTGATGTAAAGGATGCCTGCCACGCGGTCGGCGGTCTCCTCGTAGACCGGCACGCGTGAGAAACCACTCTCGACGATCGCTGCCATGAGTTCCTTGAAGCTGATCTCCTTGTTAAAGGCGGTCATCTCCGTGCGGGCGCGCATTACCTGCCGGGCCTCGATGTTGCCGAACTTGATGATGCCGGTGAGTATCCGCTGTTCTTCCGCCGTGGTGCTCGCGTCGTTGGTCAGTTCCAGCGCATGACCGAGGGTGTCCACGTCCACGTTCTTCGTGCGCTTCTTGTAGCGCTTCTCGATGAAGGAGGTGGTGCCCAGCAGCAGCTTCGTCATCGGGCCCCAGAAGTAACGCAGGCCTAATAGCGGCGTGCTGAAAGCTTGTGCCACGCGCATCGGATGGGATGTGGCGTAGACCTTTGGAAGCACCTCGCCCAGCAGCAGGATGATGGTAGTGACGGCAACAACTTGGATCACAAAGAGCAGATTCGCCGACATCACGCCGAGGTCGAAGAGGCCCTTGATGGCGATGGTGGACAGCACCGTGATGGCAATGTTGGCGAAGTTGTTCGTCACGAGGATGGTGGCCAACAGCCGACGCGGCTTGGAGAGCAGGTCGAGAACAGCTAGACCGCTCTTACCGCCACGCTCCTTCAGGTCGCGGAGGTGCGTTGCGTTGAGTGAGAACAGCGCCACTTCGCTAGCAGCTGTGAAGGCTGAAACGATGAGCAGCACCACGATGCTGATCAGGGCGACGATCGTCAAAACGTCGAAGTGGCCCATCAGCAGGCAAGCGCTTCAGGGTTGAGCACGAAAAGGCGGGCGGGTAGGCGTCGTCGTCGCACGGGCTCAGAAGGGAAGGTCATCGTCCTCGCCTTGGTCCGCAGCGGTGGAAGCCGAGGCAGCCTGTGTTTGGCGCTGGGGTGCAGGCTCGTTGGAGCGCTCTCCGGTGGGGCGGTCCAGTAGGCTCATCTCATCGGCCATGACCTCTGTGGTATAACGGTCGATGCCGTCCTTCTCCCACTTGCGCGTGCGCAGTTTCCCTTCCACGTAGACCTTGCTGCCCTTCTTCAGATACTTCTCGGTGATCTCCGCCAAGCCGCGCCAGGCCACGATGCTGTGCCATTCGGTCTGCTCGCGCTTCTCGCCGGTTGTCTTGTCCTTATACACCTCGCTGGTAGCGATGCGGAAGTTGGCAACGGAAACGCCGTTCTGCAGGTGCCGTATCTCGGGATCTGCGCCGAGGTTGCCGATCAGGATCACTTTGTTCACGCCGCTCATAGGGATAGGGTTGGGAGAGCGAAGATAGCTTTTGGAAAATGCGGCGCGGTGGATGAGATCCGAAATCCACTCAAGAAACAGTGTCCGTGGCGCGCTTTCAATCCTCTTCACGGAATCTATCACGGCAAGTGTAGAGTCGCAATGACGTTTTTGGAGAGGCTTGCGAATAAGTGCACCTTATAGTTCCCCCTTCATCCACCGATCGATCAAGCGAGGCACGGCCAACTCCGCAACCTTCGCCGCTGGGATCACCTTCCAATCCTCCGGCAGTTTGAATTTCTTGGGCGGAAGGGTCTTCCAGAACACCGCATGGATGATCTGATGGCTGAGAACATGGCGGGCCTTTACTGGTCCGGTCGCAACGGACCACCCTTTTCCGAAGGTCTTCTCCAGCAGGCTTACCATTGATCGGCGCGTCAAGGGGCGCTCGCTTTCGATCAGCGGCAACTCGAAGAGCCCCGTCCAGATGTCCTTTCCTTGGCGTTGATGCATGGCGATGCCCTTCGCCGATGCGATATGCAGATAGTTGAAGAAGCGGTCGCGGGTTTTCGTTTTCCCATGCTTCACCGGCAGACTTGAGACCTTCCCCGTGACGAAAGCGATACATTTCTCTTGCAGCGGACAATGCGCACAGTCCGGGCTCTTCGGCGTGCAGACGGTGGCGCCGAGTTCCATCACCGCCTGGTTGTGGTCGCCGGGATGCTTGGGGTCCAAAAGTTCGGTGGCCAGCTCCTTGAATTGCTTCCGCCCGATCGTGCTGTCGATGGGCGTTTTGATCCCGAAGACGCGGGCGAGGACGCGGTAGACATTGCCATCCACCACTGCATCGGGCCGGTCGAAACAGATGGAGGCGATAGCAGCGGCAGTATAGTCGCCCACACCCTTCAGTCCGAGCAATTCGCTGTGAGTATCGGGGAATCGCCCTTCATGCTCATGCATCACCTGCCGTGCAGCGGTCAGCAGGTTACGCGCGCGGCTGTAGTACCCCAGCCCCTGCCATTCCTTGAGTACCTCGTTCTCGTGCGCAGCCGCCAGCTCCGCCACTGTGTGCCAGCGTTCCGTGAAACGCAGGTAGTAGCCTAGGCCCTGCTCCACGCGCGTTTGTTGCAGCATCACCTCGCTGAGCCAAATGCGGTACGGGTCGCGGGTTTCCCGCCACGGCAGGGGCCTGTGATGCTCCTGGTACCACGGCAAAAGCTTTCTGCTGAACCACAATTGGCTTGACATACAGGGACAAAGATGCGTTGTCGGACCGAAGACAAACGCTATCTTCGCAGCCCGAAAAAAGGAGGACGGGTTATGACGAAGGCGGAATTGGTCAGCAACATCAGCAAGCGTACGGGCATCGAACGCGGCGTGGTCCTGGGGACCATCGAAGCGTTCATGGACGAGGTGAAGAAAAACCTCGAGTCCGGTGAGGACGTGCATTTGCGCGGCTTCGGCAGCTTTCTGGTGAAGCACCGCGCGCAGAAGACCGGCCGCATCCTGAAGAACAATACCACCATCATCATCCCGGCCCACGACGTTCCCTTCTTCAAGCCCGCTGACGTCTTCGTTGACAAGGTGAAAAACCGTTCCAGCAAGAAGTGATGGGCCTCAAGCGCAACCATTGGCTGATGATCGCCGCCGCCGTCGTGGTGGTAGTGCTACTCGCTTTGGCTCCGCGCACACCATCGGACGCTGCAAGCAAAAATGTCGCGGAGGCCGCTTCGGCCCGTGTAAGCGAAGACCCCAATAGTGGTTCTACTCCAAAGGCTGATGGCCCACGCGAGGGGATGACCAGCAAGGACCTCAAGGTCTCCGCCATCCTAAGCGAACTAGCCGCTGGTCAGCCGCCAATGCAGACCATACTTAAGTTGAAGGCATTGGCGGATCAAGAGTCGAACAACGTGGAAGCGCAATACCACCTAGGTCTTTTCAGCTGGCAGACCGGCCAGTACGACAAGGCCATGGAGCGCTTCAACAAGGTGATCGTCCTCGACCCTAAGGGCTACCCGGACGCTTACGCCTACCTCGGCCAAGCTTACGCGACCCTGGATAGTTCGGACAAGGCCATCTCGGCCCTCGAGACCTACAAGACACTGGTGACCGACACCGCCCAGATCAATGGCGCGGACCGGTACATCGCCGACATTAAGACAAAGAAAAAACACTAGCCCATGCCCTGCGGTAAAAAACGGAAGCGCCATAAAATGGCCACGCACAAACGGAAGAAGCGTTTGCGCAAGAACCGTCACAAGAAGAAGAACCGGTAGGCAGTGATGCCCGGCATGGCCCCGTTCCGCGATAGGCGGAACGCGGGCTTGTGCGTGCCGGTAACTGCGCCTTCGCGGCGCGTAACCCGACCCTTCTCCTGTGAGCGTAGATCTGATCATCCGCTCCCAAGGGAGCGAAGTAGCCATCGCCGTCCTGCGCGACAAGCTCCTCATGGAGCTGCACCGCGAGAGGACCGAGCGGGGCTTTGCAGTCGGCGACATCTATCTCGCCAAGGTGCGGAAAGTGGCGCCTGGCCTCAATGCGGCCTTCGTGGACGTAGGGCATGAGAAGGACGCCTTCCTGCACTATTACGACCTCGGTCCGCAATACCGCAACAGCTATAAATTCGCCAAGGCCGCCGTTGCCGGTACGCTGAAGACCTCCCTCTTGGAAGATTGGAAGCTGGAGCCGGACATCAGCAAGGAAGGCAAGTTGGCCGAGGCGCTAAGCGCAAGCCAGAGCATTCTGGTACAGATCGCCAAAGAGCCCATCAGCACCAAGGGTCCGCGCCTCACTGCGGAAGTCACCCTCGCCGGTCGCTACATGGTGCTGGTACCTTTCATCAACAAGGTCAGCATCAGCAGCCGTCTCACGGACGAGACGGAGCGCAAACGCCTGAAGTCTTTGATGCAGGCGATCCGCCCGAAGAACTTCGGCGTGATCATCCGCACCAACGCGGAAGGCAAGGCCACCGAGGACCTCGAAGCCGACCTGAAGAGCCTCTTGCAGCGCTGGGACGAGATGTTCCGCAACCTGCGCACCGCGATGCCGCCGAAGCAGGTGCTCGGTGAGATCGATCGCACCAACGCGGTGCTCCGCGACGTTCTGAACAAGGACTTCACCAGCATCATCGTGGACGATGAGCTGCTCTATGAGGAAGTGAAGGAGACCATCGCACGCACCGCCCCGGAGAAGAGCGACATCGTAAAGCACTACAAGGGCAAGCTCGACATCTTTGACAATTACGGGATCAACAAGCAGATCAAGCAGGCCTTCGGTCGGCAAGTGATGCTGCCCAGCGGAGCCTATCTCATCGTCGAGAAGACGGAGGCCATGCACGTGGTCGATGTGAACAGCGGAAGCCGCAAGGGCGGACGCAACGATCAGGAGCAGAACGCGCTGGACACCAACGTGGAAGCCGCCAAGGAGATCGCCCGCTTGCTGCGTTTGCGCGACATGGGCGGCATCATCTGCGTGGATTTCATCGACCTCTATGAAGCGGAGAACCGGCGCATCCTGCACAAGGTGTTGAAGGACGCCATGGAGGATGACAAGGCCAAGCACAACGTCCTGCCGCCAAGCAAATTCGGCGTGATCGAGATGACGCGCCAACGAGTGCGTCCCGAGACGGAGATCGACACCAGCGAAGCCTGCCCCACCTGCGGAGGCAGCGGCGAGGTGAGTGCACCGGTCCTCATCATCGACGAGATCGAGAACGGCCTCAACTACCTGCTCTCAGAAAAGGACATGAGCGGCATCAGCCTGCACGTACATCCCTTCGTCGCGGCCTACTTCACCAAGGGCCTGCCGAGCATTCAGCAAAAGTGGTGGTGGCGCTGGAAGAAATGGGTGAAGGTGGTGCCTCAAGGTTCCAGCCGCTACCTCGAGTTCCACGTCTTCGATGGCGAGGGGAAGGAAGTGCAGGTTTAGTTCTTCTGGTCTTCTTCGAGCTTCAAGCCATTAGCCTCAAGCTGCAAGCTTGGGTTGGTGCTGAAATGCTTGCGGTAGGTAAGCTTGTGGCTTGAAGTTGGCGGCTAATGGCTGATCATCAATTCTCCGAAAAGGAACTCCTCGCCAAGGCCCGTGCCTACTGCGCCCGCCAAGAGCGTTGCCAGCAGGAAGTGCGGGACAAGTCCTATGCTTGGGGCGCGCATCGGGAGCAGGTGGAACAGGTGATCGCGCAGCTGATCGGTGAAGGCTTCCTGAACGAGGCGCGATTCGCTAAGCACTATGCGGTGAGTAAGTCGCGGCAGAAGGGCTGGGGCCGACGGAAGATCGAGCAGGCGCTGAAGGCCAAAAGTGTTTCGGAACGCTGCATCGCATCGGGTTTGGCGGCCATCGACGAGAGTGAGGAGGACCAGCAACTCCGAATAGCTGTAGCGAAGCGTTGGGAACGGGCAAAGGACGAAGTGCCGTTCATCCGGAAAGGGAGGGTGGTGCGCTATTTCCTCGGAAAGGGTTTTTCCCGTGAGCGGATAGAGGCGGCATTGGAGGCGATGGATAGCCAAACTGGACGGCGTCGTCGTTCCTGAAGCGGCCCCTGCGCCGTACTTTCGCGGCCCGCAAGAACCGTCCCTTCCCGCACCATGATCACGATCGACAAGATCAACGACCTCGTCCAGCGTCTCGATGCATTGAAGGGCTATTTGGACATCGAGGAGAAGCGCGGGCGCATCCTGGAGGAAGAGAAGTATACCCTCGACCCGGATTTCTGGAACAGCCAAAAGAAGGCACAAGCGGTTTTGCACAAGATCCGCGAGTTGAAGCGCTGGGTAGTGATGTATGAGAACGTGAAGCGTGAGGTGGACGACGCGGGCGTGACCTATGAATTTTTCAAGGCCAAGGAAGCCAGCGAGGACGAGCTGGAGGCGCAATTCAAGAAGGCCGCTGCTGCCTTGGAGGAGTTGGAGTTCAAGAACATGCTCAGCGCTGAGGAAGATCCGTTGAGTGCGGTGGTGCAGATCACCAGTGGCGCAGGCGGCACCGAAAGCAACGACTGGGCGTTGATGCTACTTCGCATGTACCGAATGTGGGCTGAGAAGAGCGGCTATCAAGTGAAGATCCTCGACTATCAGGACGGTGAGGCGGCGGGAATCAAGCAGGCTACAATGGAGGTGGGCGGCGAATTCGCTTTCGGCATGCTGAAGAGCGAGAATGGTGTGCATCGGCTAGTGCGCATCAGCCCCTTCGACAGCCAATCGCGGCGCCACACCAGCTTCGTCAGCGTATACGTCTTTCCCTTGGTGGACGAGAGCATCGATATCGAAATCAATCCCGCTGACATCACGTGGGACACCTTTCGCAGCGGCGGTGCCGGGGGCCAGAACGTGAACAAGGTGGAGACGGGCGTACGCCTACGCCACGCGCCCACGGGCATCATCATCGAGAACACCGAGACGCGCAGCCAGTTGGACAACAAGACCAAGGCACTGCAACTGCTGAAGAGTCAGCTCTACGAGGCCGAATTGGAACGTCGCCGTAACAAGCGCAGCGAGATCGAGGCCGGGAAAAAGAAGATCGAGTGGGGCAGCCAGATCCGCAACTACGTGCTTCAGCCCTACAAGCTCGTGAAGGACGTTCGCACAGACTACGAGACCAGCGGCGTGGATGATGTGCTGAACGGTGAGATCGACGAGTTCCTGAAGGCTTGGTTGATGCAACACGGACAGAGCCAGAAGGTCGCTTGAGTCGTGGGTCCGGAAGTCGTGAGCCTTGAGTCGGCGGTCGTTCAATCACCAATCACCAATCACCACATCACTGATCACAATCCAACTTTGTGTATCTCCGTGCCTCTGTGGTGTAAACTTTCTCCCATGTCCGACTGGACCATCTACCACAACCCCCGCTGCTCCAAGAGTCGTGAAGCTCTTGCCCTGTTGAAGGACAATGGCATCACGCCAAAAGTGGTGGAGTACCTGAAGGATACGCCCACGCGGAAGGAGCTGGAACTGCTGGTGATGCAGCTCGGTGTCCCGGCCTCGGAGCTGGTGCGCAAGGGCGAAGCGCTCTACAAGGAGAAGTACAAGGGGCTAAAGCTGAACGAACACGAATGGATCCGTGTTATGCACGAGAATCCGGTGTTGATCGAGCGACCCGTTGTGATACGCGGACACACGGCCGTGATCGGAAGACCCACGGAGAATGTGCAGGAACTGATAGATAAAAAGTAAGGCGCGAGATCTCGTACCGAAAAGACCATGGAATACCGCATAGAGCACGACACGATGGGCGAGGTGAAAGTGCCCGCCGAGAAATACTGGGGCGCACAGACCGAGCGCAGCCGCAACAACTTCAAGATCGGACCGCCCGCGAGCATGCCGGGTGAGATCATCCATGCGTTCGCTTTCCTGAAGAAGGCCGCCGCATTGGCGAACCTTGAACTGGGCAAACTGCCGCAGGAGAAATGCGACCTCATCGGCAAGGTCTGTGACGAGATACTCGCACATAAACTGGACGATCAGTTCCCACTGGTGATCTGGCAGACCGGTAGCGGCACGCAGAGCAACATGAACGTCAACGAGGTTGTGGCCAACCGCGCGCAGGTGCTGCAAGGCGGCAAGCTTACCGACGCGGAGAAAGTGCTCAGTGCGAACGACGACGTCAACAAGAGCCAGAGCAGCAATGATACTTTCCCAACGGCCATGCATATCGCGGCCTATACCGCGGCATCCAAGGTGACGCTGCCAGGTGTGAAGAAGCTGCGCGACACGCTATCCCAGAAGAGCAACGACTTCAAGGACATTGTGAAGACGGGCCGCACGCACTTCATGGACGCTACTCCGCTCACGCTTGGGCAGGAGATCAGCGGTTACGTGCAGCAATTGGACAACGGCATGCGCGCCGTGGAGAACGCGCTGGAGATGGTGCGTCAACTCGCGCTTGGTGGCACTGCCGTCGGCACAGGACTCAATGCGCCGAAGGGCTACAGCGTGCTTGTCGCGAAGAAGATCGCGGAGCTCACCGGAATGCCTTTCATCACTGCGCCGAACAAGTTCGAGGCGTTGGCCGCACACGACGCGATGGTGGAGTTGAGCGGTGCCTTTAAGCGCTTGGCCGTTTCACTGAATAAGATCGGCAACGACGTGCGGATGCTTAGCAGCGGTCCCCGCAGCGGCATCGGCGAGATCATCATCCCGGACAACGAACCCGGCTCGTCCATCATGCCCGGCAAGGTGAATCCCACGCAGTGCGAGGCTCTCACCATGGTGTGCGCGCAGGTGATCGGTAACGATGTCGCGGTGAGCGTCGGCGGCATGCAGGGCCAGTTCGAGCTGAACGTCTTCAAGCCGGTGATCGCTGCGAATGTGCTGCAAAGCGCACATTTGATCGGTGACGCATGCGTGAGTTTCAATGACCACTGCGCGGAAGGACTGCTGCCGAACAAGCCGGTGATAAAGCAGCACCTGGAGAACTCCCTGATGCTGGTTACCGCGCTGAACACACACATCGGCTACTACAAGAGCGCCGAGATCGCCAAGAAGGCACACACGGAAGGCACCACCTTGAAGCAGGCAGCGCTCGCGCTAGGCTACGTCAACGCGCAGGACTTCGATACGTGGGCGGACCCGGCGAAGATGGTGAGTGGGGGGTAGGTTGGACGTAAAGGCTGGATCGCCTTTTGGCAACGGAATAGGCGCCACACGGCGAGGCCGTGCGGCAACTCCTAGGGTATTGCTCCCTCAGCGGTCTCCCGAAGGGGACCCTGAGGACTCGCTGCTTTTGCTTGCGATGACAACGAAGAAATGAAGTTCGCGATCGTCAAGAAGCTTGAAACGGCTCCTGACGGGATCGTGCAGGAAGTGCTGGACTATCTGAACGACTTCGAGCGTTTGAGCGGGGAAAAGCAAAAGCGATACGTCAGGTTTCTGAAGAATTGCTCCGAGGACCGCGGCCTGCTGTTGCGCCTTGCCAAATTATCGGTCTGTTGCGTGGTCACAAGTCTTATACATCATACGGCACGTGACCATCATCACCTGCGATCTCGCTATTTTGAGAGACCTTTGCGCCATGGACCTGATCAAGAAAGGAACCAAGCTTTACAGCATCGCGAATATGAAGTGCCCTTACTGCCAAGAGGGGGATTTCTTCATCTCTCGCCCTTACGACCTTCGGCACGCGGGTGCGCTTCACGACAACTGCCGCGTGTGCAAGGGCAGGTTCACCATAGAGCCTGGCTTTTATTTCGGTTCCATGTATGTGTCCTATGGCATCACGGCGGGGGTGGCCATCAGCATATGGATGGCCATACTGGTGCTGGCGCCTGAGATGGCACCCCACTGGCAAGTGACGCTCATCGCGTTGGTCATCCTGCTTGGTGGGCCGTATTTCTATGCATTGAGCAAGATCATCTGGGCCAACATGTTCATGCATTTCAAAGCGTCAGACGCCGGAACGACTGCCTCAGGAACGCGTTCCTGATCACGCGGCTCACAGATAGGGCCGCAAAGCCTCCTGCATCTGCAGCGAGCTCATCACGCCGGACTGCCGCCACACCACTTGTCCCTTCTTGAAGATAGCGAGGGTGGGCACGCCGCGCACCTTGTAGGCTTGCGCCGCCGCGGGATTCTTGTCAATGTCGATCTTGATCACGACGGCCTTGTCTCCCACATGGCCCTTGAACTCGTCTAGGATTGGCTTCATGGTCTTGCAGGGCCCGCACCATTCCGCGAAAAAGTCCACCACCACCGGCTTTTCACCGTTGATCAATTCCTTGAAGCTTGTCTTTCCTTCCATCGTTCAATGTAGTTCTTCGTAGTCCACATCCTGAACAAGTGAGGTCGCCTTTCGGTTCACCGGCGGTGCGGCGCAAGAGGATCCACAGCAGCCTATGTTGAGGATGGCCTGCAGCCCGAAGACCGCTGCGACGACGTAGGCGATCCACTCGCCGGTAGAGATGGCCGCACCGAGGAAGGCCCCGGCGAGCACAAGCCGCAGTGCGCGGGCAAAATTCCAGTTGCGGAACAGGTCTTTCATCAGCTGTTCAGGGTGCGGTCCAAGCCGGACCAGCCTCCGCCGCTATAGGCCTCGTATCCTTCCGCCTTCAGCATGGAGACCGCGCTACCGCTGCGAGCACCACTGAGGCAGCAAGCGATCACCGGCTTGTCCTTGGGCAGCTTCTTCAATTGTTGCTGAAGCCGATCCAACGGTATATTGATAGCGCCCTTCACATGGCCACCGGCAAATTCCTCCGTGGTGCGGACGTCCAAGATCGTTGCGCCTTTGCTCTTGATCTCCTTCAGGTCCACCTTGGGACCCATGCCGAAAAGTGTGCGGAACATTCAGTTGATGTTGGTTGGTTGTTCGTTCTTCCTGTCTTTCCTGACTACGTTCACGAGCAGCCCGCCCATGAGCCCGCCATAAAGCGTGCTGTTCACCGGAGAACCTGTGATCGCCCATCCGTTCGTGCAGCCCCATTGGCTCCAATAGAACCAACCGGCCACAGCGCCGATGACAACGGCGATCCACCACCAGCTCTTCATTTCTTGCACGTGTTGATGCCGATCAGGCTGTACAGCGGGCAGAAACTCACGAAGCTGGTAAGCAGGAATACCGCTGCGAGGACCAGCAGGATGATGGCCAATGTCCCGTGGAGCACGCCCGCAAAGGTGAGCACCCCGATCAAGAGTGCCACGATGATCCGTATCGTCCGGTCGACCCCTCCCATGTTCTTTCTCATATCCGTTGCTGTTGAACACAAAGGTCCGAACAGTGATAAGTGCGGTATGTGACGATCCTCACACCGGGCGTTCGAAAACCTACTTCACGGCTTTGCTCTGGCAAACAAAGTTGGTGGTCGGTAACGCGGTCTTTTGGATCGCCGCGAAACCGCCTGCGATATCCACCACGTTGTGGTAGCCCCGAGCCTTGAGCACCGATGCGGCGATCATGCTCCGATAGCCGCCTGCGCAATGCACATAGTTGGTGGTGTCTGTGCTGAATTCCGCGAGGTGGTCGTTCAGGAATTGCAAAGACGCGTGCTTGGCGTTCTCCAAGTGTTCCGCCTCCCACTCGCTGGGCTTGCGCACGTCGAAGACGTTCAACTTATCCGCGTTCATGCGCTTGGCAAACTCATCCGCCGGGATGCTTTCGATGGAATCCACATCGCGGTCCGCATTCTTCCACGCGGTGATGCCCCCTTTGAGAAATCCGAGCACGTTGTCATAGCCCACGCGGGCCAAGCGTGTCACCGCCTCGTCCTCACTGCCTTCATCGGTCACCAACACCAGTGGATGTTTCACATCGGGGATCATCGCGCCTACCCAAGGTGCGAAATCACCCTTCAGGCCGATGTTGATGCTGCGAGGGACAAAACCATCCTTGAAGGTCTGCGGAGTGCGCGTATCCAGCACCAAGGCACCTTCACTTTCCACGATCAGTTCCACCTGGTCGGGTGCGAGTGCGCGAAGACCTTTCTCCTTCACGGTCTCCAAGCTCGGGATCGCTCCCTTGTTCATCGCCACGTTCTGCGGGAAGTAGGCCGGTGGCGGAAGGATCCCGTCGGTGACCTCCTTGATGAACTGCTCCTTCGTGGCCGCCTTCAATGCGTAGTTCACCTGCTTTTGATGGCCCAGCGTGTCCCAGGTCTCCTTGCTCATGTTCTTTCCGCACGCGCTGCCGGCTCCGTGTGCCGGGTAAACGATCACGTCGTCCGGAAGCGTCATGATCTTCGTGTGCAGCGAATCGTACAGGTAACCCGCAAGGTCCTCCTTGGTCATCGAGCCGATCTTCTGTGCCAGGTCGGGACGGCCCACATCGCCGATGAAGAGCGTGTCCCCGCTGAAGATGCAGTGCGGCTTTCCGGTCTCGTCCAGCAACAGATAGGTGGTGCTTTCCATAGTGTGCCCCGGGGTGTGCAGCACCCTGATGGTCAGCTTGCCGAGCTTCAGTTCCTCCCCATCCTTCGCGATATGCGCCGTGAAGTCAGGCTTGGCATTGGGGCCGTAGATGATGCTGGCGCCAGTGCGCTTTGCGAGGTCCACGTGGCCGCTGACAAAGTCGGCGTGGAAGTGGGTCTCTAGGACGTATTTGATCTTGGCTCCGCTCTTATCAGCGCGGTCGATGTAGGGCTGGGATTCACGCAGGGGATCGATCACGGCTGCTTCGCCGTTGCTTTCGATGTAGTAAGCGCCTTGTGCGAGACAGCCGGTATAGATCTGTTCGATCTTCATTTTTCTTCTTATTTGGTTGGGCCGACGATCGTCGGCCCGTGCGACTTTATGCCCTCATCTTTTCAGGTGAGGGCATAAAGTTCGCGAATGATGATGTATGTGCCCATCGCCAGCACGAACCAGCCGAACGCTGGCCGGAGCTTCGCATTGCCGATGCGCTTGGAAAGGCCGCTGCCAATAACGATGCCGAGCACGGCCAGCGCCAGGAAGGGCAGCAAGATCGGCGCATAGTCAGCCAAATGGACGTGTTGATCACCGAGGAAGCCGATGTAGGAATTCACTGTGATGAGCAGTAGGGAGGTGCCGATGGCGCGCTTCATGTCCACGCCGGCCAGCAGCACCAGAGAGGGCACGATGAGAAATCCGCCGCCCGCGCCGAGCACACCGGTGAGCAGGCCTACGAAAAGGCCGATGAGCAGGAGAGAGGGAAGATGCCGCTCTCCGTTCGTCTCAGGCTTCAACATCTTCCTCCCCCGGATCATGCTCCAAGCGGAGACGAGCATCACGATGGCGAAGAGGCCAAGTATCGCAGTGCCTTTGCCGATCGCTACGTCGCCAAAGTGGATCAGCGGGTCCGGTAATGCAGGAAGGAGCCAGTGGCGGCTGATGAAAACGCTGACGATCGAGGCGGCTCCGAACACGGAAGCGGTGCGCCATTCAATGTTGCCCTGCTTGTGATGGGAGAAAATACCCGCCGCACTAGTGGTCCCAACGATGAAGAGTGAAAGCCCCGTGGCGGTGACAGGATCTTGGCCGAAGAGATAGACCAAGATGGGGACGGTGAGGATGGAACCGCCGCCGCCGAGCAGGCCAAGGGAAAGGCCCATCAGCACCGCGCCGAGGTAGCCGATCACTTCCATGCACTGCCTGAGTATGTGAAGGTATTCATGGGTTGCAAACCTAGGTCGATGCGTTATGTCTTCTGGTGATGATCATCACCGGCTCCACGCTGCTAAACTCCCCACGGCGATGCCCCATGTGGGATACTTTTACAGGAGCATACTTCCGGCCTACTTGCAGGACCGTTTTCCACCAGCTGCTTTTGGAACAAACATCGCAATGCATCATGAGCACCTCGAACATCGACCTCAACGCGCCGTGCAAGCACGCTCGCGTCATTAAAATCCACCATGTGACGCGGCCCGGTGTGGGCTGCGAGGAGTGTTTGAAGATCGGTGGCTGGTGGGTCCACCTCCGCGAATGTCTCGAATGCGGCAAGATCAGTTGCTGTGACCAGTCGCCCAATCGCCATGCCACCAAGCATTTTCACGAGACCAAGCACCCTGTCATGACATCGTTGGAAGTGGGTGAGACCTGGGCGTGGTGCTATGTTGATGAAGTGTTTTTATCCGAATGATGGGGCGCGAACTGCCGTGTGCAGAGTTGTCCAATGGCTAAACGCGCAGCGCGATGGGATGGCACCATACGTAGAACCGTCCCGGGCTATTCCGCCTAACAGCGGCCTAGATCCCCTTCATCGCCTTGCGCACCTCGCGCATCAGGCTACCGGCGAAGATGAATTCGCGGAGTTCCTTGTTGTCGCTCTCCAGCAACTCGTCCCGCGTACCTTTCCACCAGAGTCGTTTGTCGTGGATGAAGAAGATCTTATCCGCGATGCCCATCACCGAATTCATGTCGTGGGTGATGATCACAGTAGTGGTGTCGTACTCCTCGGTGATCTCCTTGATCAGCTCGTCGATCACGATGCTCGTTTGAGGGTCCAGTCCGCTGTTGGGCTCGTCCACGAAGAGATACTTGGGATTCATGGCGATGGCGCGCGCGATGCCCACTCGCTTCTGCATGCCGCCGCTGATCTGGGCGGGAAACTTCTTGTCCTGCCCCTCGATCTTCACTCGTTTCAAGCAAAAATGCGCCCTTTCACGCATCTCCAATTCGCTCATCGTGGCGAACATTCGTAGTGGGAAAAGCACATTTTCAAGCACAGTGAGCGAGTCGAAGAGGGCGCTGCTTTGGAAGAGCATGCCGATCTCCTGCCGCAACTCAGACTTCTGAGCCTTGTCCATGGCTTGGAAGGACTTGCCATCGTAGAGCACCTCACCTTCATCGGGCACATAAAGGCCTACGATGCATTTGGCCAGCACACTCTTGCCACTACCGCTCTTCCCGATGATCTGGTTCACCTTCCCTTTTTGGAAGACGGCGTTGATGTCCTCAAGCACCTGCACATTGCCGAAGCGCTTGCTCAAGTGGCGCACCTCGATCATAGCAGCAGCAGCTGGGTCAGCAGGTAGTTCATGATCAGGATCACCACATCGCTATAGACCACGGCCTTGGTGCTGCTGATGCCGACCTCGCGGGTACCGCCTGTGGTGTAATAGCCTTGATAGGCCGAAATGGTGGCGATGACCACCGCAAATACCACTGTTTTGATGAGTGCGTAGGTGACGATGTAGGAGTTGAAATCATACTGCACTCCTTGCAGGTAGTTGGCGGAGCTGATGATCCCCGAAAGCGTGCCTACCAACCAGCCCCCAAAAATGCTGAGGAACATGCTGATGATGATGAGGAACGGATTGATCAAGGCGGTAGCGATGATCTTCGGCAGGATCAGGTAGCCAGCCGAGTTGATGCCCATGATGTCCAGGGCGTCGATCTGTTCCCGAACGCGCATGGAGCCTATCTCCGCCGCTATCGTGGAACCCACTTTGCCCGCCAAGATCAAGGAGATGATGGTAGGACTGAATTCGAGAATTGTGCTTTGCCGCACTGTGAAACCCACCACGTACTGGGGGATCAAAGGCGAATCGATGTTCGTTTTGGTCTGGATGGTGATCACCGCCCCCATGAAGAAGGAGAGCAGTGCCACAATGCCTAAGCTCTTGACGCCCAGTAGGTCCATCTCTTCAACTGTGCGCCGCCAATAGATGCTGAGTCGCTCCGGCTTGGAGAAGGTCTCCGCCATGAGCATGAAGTAGCGTCCGATATGGTAGAGGATGGACATCCGGGAGTAAGGCGGCTAAATTAGGTGCTGGGGGAATGGCCAAAATCTTTCCCTTGGGCTTTTCTCCACATGGCCGGTCCTCTACCTTTGCAAGCCAGGCGCCTCCTTGGTGCCACCAAGCATCGATAAACAGTGACAAACCCCCTGATCCCCATCGCTACCCTCGGAGCTTTCCTGCTTTTTGCCGGTTGTGCATCACGCCCTAAGTATGGTGCCTCACCACGGCATAAACATGGCTGCGACTGTCCGAAGTGGAATGCCGTTCCCAAGGTGATGAACAAGGATGTGCGCGTGGCGGTGGATGACGGGATGAACGACGACCTCGCGACTGTGAACGGCCATGGAACTGACCACTGATATCCTCCGCCTCCGGGCCCAGCTTCCACGCGCCGCATGGCCGGTGGTGGAGAACTGGCTGCGGAGAAACCCCGTTGCGGTCCGCGTGAATCGGCCGCGCATCACCAAGCTGGGCGATTATCGTGTCGCCACGCGTACGCAATCGCATCGCATCACGGTGAACGAGGACCTGAACAAGTATGCCTTCCTGGTGGTGCTGGTGCATGAATTCGCCCACTTCACCACTTTTCGCAAGTACCATCGCCACCAGCCGCATGGCGCGGAATGGAAGGCGGAATACAAGCGCCTGATGCGACCCTTCCTCAGCCGGGAGGTCTTCCCTGCCGATGTACTGCGCGTGTTGGAGTCCCATCTGGACGATGCACCCAGCAGCAGTTGCACGGACCACGGCCTGATGCGTGTGCTGCGCCGCTATGACAGGGAGCCTCGACCTTTCTTGGAGGAATTGGAGGAGAGCACCGTATTCAGCTTCAACCGGAAATTGTTCGTGAAAGGCCGCCGGATGCGCACGCGTTTCCGCTGCCGCTGCCTGAACGACCGTCGTATTTATTTCATAGACCCCACGGCCGAGGTGCATCTAGAGCATCCTTTGGCCGCGCGCTGTGCTTCTTGAGTACTGCGCCAACCCATTGCCATGAACGACAAGCATACCTATTGTGTGATCATGGCCGGAGGCATCGGAAGTCGCTTCTGGCCCATGAGCCGCACCCGCCATCCGAAGCAGTTCCTCGATTTCCTCGGTACGGGCAGGACGCTGATCCAACAGACCTTCGACCGCTTCCTACCGCTGTGCCCGGCGGAGAACATCTATGTGGTGACCAATGCGCAATACTCAGCGCTGGTGCATGAGCAGCTGCCGCAATTGCAGCGGGAGCAGGTGCTGTTGGAACCTGACCGCCGCAACACCGCGCCTTGTATCGCCTACGCGAACCAAATCATCGCCAAGCGCGATCCCCAAGCCCGCATCATCGTGGCGCCGAGCGACCATCTCGTAATGCAAGAGGAAGTGTTCCGGGACCGGATCCGGATCGCGTTGGAGCAGGCTGGCAGCAGCGACTGCCTCGTCACACTGGGTATTACGCCCAACCGGCCGGATACCGGATACGGTTACATCCAATTCGACGATGGTGCGACCGGAGATCGATCGGAAGTGAAGCGCGTGAAGAACTTCACCGAGAAGCCCGATCACGCCACCGCAGAACGTTTTCTCAAAAGCGGGGACTACCTGTGGAACAGCGGCATCTTCATCTGGTCCATCGCCAGTATCACCAAGGCGTTCCAGACGCATCTGCCGCAAATGGCACAGCTCTTTGAGCATGGCGACATTCCCAAGGTCTATGCGAAATGCGAGAGTATCAGCATCGACTACGGCATCTTGGAGAAGGCGGAAAACGTCTTCGTAGTGGCCGGTGATTTCGGCTGGAGTGACCTCGGTACCTGGGGCAGCCTGTATACCCAGCTGCCAAAGGATGCCAACGGCAATACCGGAACGGGGAAACTGGTGCGCGTCTATGATGGCGTGGACAACATGGTCCACATTCAGGACGACCGTTTGGTGGTATTGCAAGGGCTGGACGATTTCATCGTGGTAAGCACCGACGATGCGCTGCTGGTCTGCCGCAAGAAGGACGAGCAGCAGATCAAGGCGATCGTGCAGGAGCTGACCGCGGAGACCGGGGACCGGTATATCTGATCCGGTTCTCAGTTGTCCGTTCTCATTTGTCAGGTGCGACCCGGCTAACTGAGCGTTGCGCTTGCTCATCAGACCATGCAGGCTGCATCGAAATACCAGTCTGCGTGTGAACGGCGATCGCGTGTTTCCCGCAGCGTCATCTGTGCATCGGAAATTCTCAAGAGATGGCCGACACAGAGCTGGCCAATCCAGAAAGAAGTTGCGTCAGTCCTGACAACGGACAACGGAGAACTGACAACTGGGTCAAGCAAATACACCAGCAACGGCGGGCATCGCCGAGAGTTCAGGTAGCAAACTCCCAATCTGGACCAGCAGAAATCGGTACCTTCGTGCCGCAATTCATGGAATGACGGCCTGATCTGGCGGTCGCCTGGCTGTGGTCGGGCCTTTGGTTCCTTTCACGCCTTAAAGCCCCTGCCGCGCTTTTGAATTGGATCGACGCCACTATCCTAATCGTCTGCATGATCTTCCTGGCGGCGATCGGTGTTGAATTCATGAAGAAGAACATGGGCCATTATGCTCACTAAACCATTTGCGATGAACACTGAGATCTACACACCGGAGAAAACCGCCGATGACGCCGTGCGCAAGGACATTTCCGGATTCCTCGTCAAACACCTCGAACGCTTCGGCGATCCCGAGGAGCACATCCGCATGGCCATGGATTACGCGCTCGATCCCGCGCGCGGCGGCTTCATTGTCGTAGGCCGCGAGGACGGAAAGATCATCGGTGCCGTGGTGGTGAATGACACGAAGATGGGCGGCTACATCCCAAAGAACATTCTGGTCTACATCGCCGTGGACGGTTCCATGCGCGGCAAGGGCATCGGCCGCAAGCTGATGCAGGAGGCCATAGCCAACGCAACAGGCGGCATCGCGCTGCACGTGGAGCCGGACAATCCCGCGAAGCATCTTTACGAATCGCTCGGCTTCACCAATACGTATCTCGAAATGCGTCTTCAACAATGAGCGGAACGATCGACCTGAAAGCGTTCCGGCGCGACCTGCACGCGCACCCGGAGATCTCCGGCGAAGAGAAGCAGACCGCCAAGCGTGTGCTGACCGTATTGCATGAATTGAAGCCGGACGAGCTATTGACGGAAGTGGGCGGCACGGGCATCCTTGCGACGTTCGGCACCGATGAGACGGGACCGCAAGTGATGGTGCGCTGCGAGCTCGACGCCTTGCCGATCCAAGAGGTGAACGACTTCGGTCATCGCTCCACGAGTAAAGGTGTTTCGCACAAGTGCGGGCATGATGGGCATATGGCCATCCTGACCGGGCTGGCGGAAAGGCTTTCTGGCGATCGACCGACGAAGGGCCGTGTTCATCTGCTCTACCAACCTGCGGAAGAAAATGGCGCGGGTGCCGCAGCGGTGCTGAAGGACCCGCGCATGAAGGACCGCCGCTTCGATCTCGTGTTAGCATTGCATAATCTGCCGGGCTATCCGCTTGGTGGAGCGGTGGTGCGCAAGGGCGCTTTTACGGCAAGCGTGAACAGCATGGTGATCGCCTTTGAAGGACGCAGCTCGCATGCAGCGGAACCGGAGAACGGAACGAACCCCGCGCTGGCCGTGGCCGAATTGCTTACCGGCGCGCTGGCACTTCAACATAACGTGCCCACCGAGGACGGACTTCGCGTGGTAACGGTGGTGCACGTGAACCTTGGCAGCGAGGACTATGGCATCTCCGCCGGTAATGCCGAAGTACACCTCACCGTGCGCTGCTGGACCGATGTGGAATTGGAGAAATTGCAGCAGGACGTCGAAGATCTTTCGCGGAAGCTGGCAAAGAAGCATGACCTCGGCGTGAAGATCCGCTATTGCTTCACCTTCAAGGCCAACCAGAACGATGATGCCGCCGCGGAACTCGTGGCGGACGCGGTGCGCTCCACCGGCCATAAGCTGATCTCCCGCGACCATCCCTTCAAGTGGGGCGAGGACTTCGGACTCTTCACCGCGAAGTACAAGGGCTGCATGTTCGGTCTGGGTTCCGGCGAGGACATGCCCGCGCTGCACAACCCGGACTACGACTTCCCGGATGAGTTGATCCCACATGGGGTTGAACTGTTCGACACCGCAGTGCGTTCGTTCCTGAAGGATTGATGTTCAACGGCTCCACGATCGAGATCAGCGCAGCGGCGTTGCGTGCCAACTTGGATTTTATTCATGGGGCTCTGGGCAAGACGCAACTGTGCAGCGTTGTGAAAGGCAATGCCTACGGCCACGGTATAGGTGCTTTCGCACCCTTGGCACAGGAGCTCGGCGTGAAACGCTTCGCCGTGTATTCGGCATCGGAGGCTGTGAACCTGCTCGAACATGTCGAGGCCGGAGCGAACATCTACATCATGGGCGATGTGGACGGCCCTTCGCTGGAATGGGCCGTGGAGCAGGGCATCGCATTCAACGTCTTCGAGCGGGAACGCTTGGACCACGCGATCCGGGCAGCACATTCACTGAAGAAGAAGGCGCGCATTCATCTGGAGATCGAGACGGGCATGCACCGCACCGGATTCACGTTGGACCTACTTCCGAGTGTGTTGGAGCACTGCAAGACGAACGCGGACGCGCTGGAGATCATCGGCATCTGCACACATCTCGCCGGGGCGGAAAATCGCTCGAACGCGGAGCGGATCGCTGCGCAGAAGACGCGCTACCGCCAAGCCTTGGCCATCGCCGAACGCAGCGGAACCGATGTCGGGCTGCGGCATGTGGCGTGTTCGGCCGGTGTGCTGAACGAACCGGACATCCTCTTCGACATGGCACGCGTGGGGATCCTGCAGTACGGCTTCTGGCCGAACAAGGAAACGGAGGAACGCTACCGTAAGGCCCATGGACTGGAGAGCGATCCGCTACAACGTGTGATCCGCTGGTGGAGTCGCGTGATGTCGATCGGCACCGTGCCGCCCGGCGAACATGTGGGCTACGGCAACGCCTTCGAGGCCGAGGGGGAGCGGCGCATCGCCACCGTTCCCGTCGGTTATGCCTTCGGTTATGCGCGCAGCTTAAGCAACAGCGGGCATGTACTGATCCGCGGACAAAAGGCGCCTGTGCGCGGCATCGTGAACATGAACTGCATCACCGTCGACATCACGGGCATCGAAGGTGTGGAGAAGGGCGATGAGGCCGTGTTGATCGGCACGCAAGGGGAGCGCAGTATCAGCGTGGCTTCCTTCGGCGACCTCAGCGACCAATTGAATTACGAGCTGCTGACGCGACTCCCGCACGACATCCCTAGAAAGGTCGTGCAAGATCATCCTTGACCTATGGCCTTCATCGAACTCTATCGCGACCGGTTGCAACACAACCACGCCTTCCTCCACAGGACCTTCGCCGACGCTGGAATAGAATGGGGCATCGTGACGAAAGTATTCTGCGGCAACGAGACCTATCTGAAGGAGGTGATCGCCTTGGGCGAAATGGAATTCCATGATACGCGCATCAGCAACCTGAGGACGATCAAGCGATTGGCTCCCGGATGCCAAACGGTCTACATCAAGCCGCCCGCTAAGCGTAGCATCGCCAACGTGGTACGCTACGCCGATGTGAGTTTCAACTCGGACCTCAGCACCTTGCGCATGCTCAGTGCTGAAGCCGTGAAGCAGGAGCGTACACATAAGGCGATCATCATGGTGGAGATGGGCGATCTGCGTGAAGGTGTCCTCGGCGATTCGCTCCTTGACTTCTATGCGCAGGTCTTCGAGTTGCCGAATTTGACGATCGTTGGATTGGGTACGAACCTGAACTGCCTCAACGGCATCATGCCCACACAGGACAAGTTCATCCAGCTGTGTCTGTACAAGCAACTCATCGAGGCCCGTTTCAACAAGAATATCCCGTGGGTCTCCGGTGGTACAACGGTCACCATCCCCCTGCTGCTGCAAAAACTTTTGCCCAAGGGCATGAACCATTTTAGGGTGGGCGAGGCGCTCTACTTTGGAAAGGACCTGTTCACCAATGGCGTGATCAAGGGCATGCGCGATGATGTTTTCCGTCTTCACGCTGAAGTGATAGAGCTCTATGAAAAACCCATGATCCCGAACGGCGTGCAAAGCACCAACGTGGCAGGTGCGATCCCGGAGTTCGAAGAGCGCGATATCGGTCGTACCGCCCACCGCGCGATACTCGACATCGGCTTGCTCGACGCCGATCCGCGTCACCTGTTCCCGCTCAACGAGGGCGTCACCATCATAGAAGCCAGTTCGGACATGCTTGTCCTGGACCTCGACGCGAACGCTCCCGGATACAAGGTCGGAGACCTGATCACCTTCGGCATGACCTATATGGGCCTGCTCAGCGTGATGAACTCCACGTATATCGAGAAAGTGGTCAGGTAGCCAGTGGCAGTTGGCAGCGGCAGTCTGCAGTGACTTACCTCACCTTCATCACTTCCCTTACCTCCCTTACCTCACCATCACTTCTCTCTCGCAGGCAACACTTCGCCGCTCACTTTGCCGAAGCCGACGCGCACGCCATCCTTTTCTGCGTGACCGCGAATGGTCAACGTATCACCGTCGTTGAGGAATTTGCGTTCGCTGCCGTCCGCTAAGGTCAAGGGTTTAGTGCCGCGCCAGGTGAGTTCGAGCATGCTGCCGTAGCTGTCCGGTGTTGGTCCGCTGATGGTTCCACTACCCATCAGATCGCCTGCGCGGATGTTGCAACCGTTCACGCTGTGGTGCGCGAGCTGCTGTGCCATGGACCAATAGAGGTATTTGAAGTTGGTGCGGCAGATGATGGTCTCCTCGCCGTTCTTCGGTGTGATGGAGGCTTCCAGCGCGATGTCGAAGGCATGCTCACCAGGAACGCGCAAGTAGGGAAGGGGCTCCGGATCCTGCATGGGCGCAGCGACACGGAAGGGTTCCAACGCATCCAAGGTCACCACCCACGGGCTCATGCTGCTACAGAAGTTCTTTCCAAGGAAGGGCCCGAGCGGCACATACTCCCAGCTCTGGATGTCGCGTGCACTCCAATCGTTGAAGAGCACCATTCCAAAGATCATGTTCTCGGCTTCGTTCACATCGATACGCTCACCGAGGGGTTTTCCAGCGTAGGTGATGAAGGCGGTCTCCAGTTCGAGGTCGAGCTGCTTGCTGGCGCCGAAGACCGGCGGGGCCTGCGGATCGGGACGCATCTGGCCCATGGGCCTATGGAAGGCGGTGCCGCTGGGCACGATGGAGGAGGAGCGCCCGTGGTAACCAACAGGCAGGTGCAGCCAATTCGGCATCAACGCATTTTCCGGTCCGCGGAACATGGTGCCCACATTGAAGGCATGCTCGCGGCTGCTGTAGAAATCCGTGTAGTCGCCCACTTCCACGGGCAGGTGCATCGTCACGTCGGCAATGGGCAACAAGGCTTCCTTCACCGTGTTGGTCCGCTCGCGCAGCATGTCGTTGTCCGCGTTGAACAACTCACTCAAATGCTGACGGAGTCGACGTGTGCCGGCCTTGCCGTAAGCCATCAACGGATTAAGGCTGGAGGCGTTGAACGCGGTGCGGTCGATGCCGAGATCGTTGAGCAATTCAGCTTCAGCAAATACCTGCAGGTCGATCACCGTGTCACCGATGCGGGTGCAGGGGCGCTTGCTACGGCCGTTGGCGCTGAAGATGCCGAAGGGAATGTTCTGGATGGGAAAGTCGCTGCCTTGGGGCGCATCGATCCACGAGGTGAGCTTCGGGGAATTAGCGGGGATCTGCATTGAATTCATGCCGCAAAGGTGGTGATCGCGGCGTTGATGGTGGCTGGTGCGCCCTGCGGGCGGGTAGGAGACCACGGATTCAGACGGATGAACACCGATCAATGCGGGTTGGTGTGCCCTTCGGGCGGTTCATTCAACCACGGATGGAGACGGATGGACAGGGATGAACACGGGTCAATTCGGCTAGAGGTGCCCTCGCTCTTGACGATCCGTGGTTATCCGTGTTGATCCGTGGTTCCTTCATACACCCCGTGAGCAGCGCCGGAGCTACTTCCCGATCAGCACACCCAGCATCGCATTTTCCTCCACGAACCAGAAGTGCTGGCTGGCGCGATCTGTTGACTGGCCGGTGGTGAGCACACTGGGCAGCTCGATATAGCCCGCGCGCACGTTGGCCCGCACGAACATGCGGTCGCAGAACACGGCGAACAGCCCCAACTGCGCACCGGCCCCGTAGCCCGCGAGATGGAAGTTGTTGTTGATGCCCTCGCCGAAAAGCCGCACATCGGTACGTGGGATCACCGGTCCGGCGAATAGGCCCTCTACCACGTATAGCGCCTGCTTGCCATTGGTGCTGGTGAGCATGCGGTCGTAGTGGTCGGCATCCAACGCCAGCAGGTTCAGGCCGTCCGTGTGCTCGTAGGTGAGAAAGTCCGGTGTTACGGTCACCTGGTCGGTCTCGCCCGAGGTGGCGTAAGTGGGAGAGCGGTCCTTGCTGATGTAGCCCGTGAGTTGCACGGTCTGGTTGTGCACCATCACGTACTTCATGTGGTCAAGCCCCAAGGAGAAGCTCCACTTATCGTTGAGGAACCAGCCCACGCGGTAGTCGTACTGCGGGATCCAGATATACTTCGGGTTGAAGTAATTGTCCAACGTGAACGGCTCGGGCTTGTCCTTGGCCACCAGGTCGTGCAGAATGAAGTCGTAGTTCGTTCCGGTGAAATGGATACTGCTGGTGGTGAATTGCGCGCGGTTGTATCCCCAGTAGGCGAAGACACGGTGCTTGAGGTGTGGTGCTTTCTGCACAGGCTGCTCGGTCTGCGCAGTAGCGAAAAGCGTAAGGGTCAGAAGGCAGGAAGTCATCAAGGTCCGCTTCGCGAGACCTTGATGGAACCTGAGGGCGCATTTCATTTTCTGATCGTCTGATCGATCACCAGCCGAAAAGTGGTTTCAGTCGCATCATCCCGTTCACTTGGAAACGGATGCGATCGATCTGTCGGGGATCCTCTCGTTCGCGGAACGCCGAATCCATCAGTTCCACGATCTGAATGCATTCCGATTCCTTGAGCCCGCGTGTAGTGACCGCCGGTGTGCCGATGCGGATGCCGCTGGTGACGAAGGGGCTTTGCGTGTCGAAGGGCACCATGTTCTTGTTCACCGTGATGTCCGCCGATCCGAGGATGCGTTCCGCCTCTTTACCGGTGAGGTTCTTGCTGCGCATATCGATCAGCATGCAATGGTTGTCCGTTCCGCCGCTCACCACGTCATAGCCTTTCTCCATAAGTGCGTCGGCCATGGCGGCGGCATTCGCCCGCACCTGTTCGCCATACACCTTGAACGATGGATCCAACGCCTCGCCGAAGGACACGGCCTTCGCGGCGATCACATGCTCGAGCGGACCGCCCTGCGTGCCGGGGAAAACGGCGCCGTCCAGCACAGCGCTCATCATCTTCGTCGCTCCCTTTGGCGTCTTCAGGCCCCACGGATTCTCGAAGTCCTGGCCCATCATGATCAAGCCGCCACGGGGGCCACGCAAGGTCTTGTGCGTAGTGGTGGTCACGATGTGGCAGTGCGGCATCGGATCGCTGAGCAGCTTGGCGGCGATGAGCCCGGCGGGATGCGCGACGTCGGCCATCAGCAACGCTCCAACCTCGTCAGCGATGGCCCGGAAGCGCGCGTATTCCCAGTCGCGGCTGTAGGCACTGGCCCCGCAGATGATGAGTTTGGGTTTCTCCTTGCGCGCGGTCTCCGCCACGGTGTCCATGTCCACGCGACCGGTCTTTTGGTCCACGCCGTAGAAGGTCGCGCGGTAGAGTTTGCCACTGAAGTTCACCGGCGAGCCGTGGGTGAGATGGCCACCATGGCTGAGGTTGAAGCCGAGGATGGTGTCGCCAGGCTTGAGGCAGCCGAGCATCACCGCGGCGTTGGCCTGCGCACCGCTATGGGGCTGCACATTCGCCCAGGCCGCTCCGAAGAGCTTCTTCACTCGGTCGATGGCGAGGTTCTCCGCCATGTCCACGTATTCGCAACCGCCGTAGTAGCGCTTGCCGGGTAGGCCCTCGGCGTATTTGTTGGTGAGCACCGAACCCATGGCCTCCATCACTTGAGCGCTCACGTAGTTCTCGCTGGCGATCATCTCCAGTCCCTTCGTCTGCCGCCACTTCTCCTGCTCGATGATGTCGAATATCGCCGCGTCGCGCGTCAGGGTGGAGGTGATAGCTTGTGTGGGCTGCATGATGGTTCCGTGGGAATGGGCGCAAAAGTAGCCGGTCCTGCCTTCGCTATTCATGCGGTTGACGGGAATGGTCGTGGACCATACGGATGCCGACAGGTCGAAATTCTTGAAGGATCACAGGTCCGATACCTATCGGACTACGGGATCTGGCCGCTTTGAGGCCCATCGCTCGCGCTCGCGTGTCGCGCGTGCTAGCGGTTGACCAACGCCCTTTGATCTGTGTCCACGCGCCGTCGCGAAGCGCTTTGGCGAAGCACGGTCCGTGTGGATCCATGGTTCCTTCAAAAACCAGCCGTGCGCGCCAAGTGATACGGAATGGCACCCTTAGCGATGCCGTTACATTTGGCAACACAGCTCGTGCAGCTCGCATCCCGCATGGAAAACCCCGTCGATCCCGCGACCGCCAGCTTCTTCGCACGCTTGGGCCCCGTCCTTGTGATCAGCAGGGCCGGGGACCACGAACGCAAGCGCACGATCAAAACAGCACTCGACAGACTGGGCGTCGACTTCTCCTTTTTCGATGCCACCATGGGCGCGGACCTTTCCGCAGCGCAGTTGGCGGCCGCCTATGATGAGCAGGGCGCCCTTCACCACAAGACCATTTCACGCAGGATGCATCCCTCGAACATTGGATGCTCCATCTCCCATCAACGCGTCTATGCGCACATCGTTGATCACAAATGGCCGAGCGCCGTGGTGCTGGAGGACGATGCACGTCCCATTCCGGAGAATTTCACCGGGCTGGCCGAGGTGATCGCTGAGTTGCCGACGGATTGGGACCTGCTCTATCTGGGTTTTCGCGGACACCGCCGAGCACCGCTGTTGTTTCCGCTACGCCACTATCTATATCACCCCTTGGCGCGGCTGTTGTTTCCGAAGAAGTACAGGCTCACGGTCGCCGAAACGTCGCGGCTCTACCTCCGTCCGTTCTCAAAGCGGTTGTATCGAGCGGGCTATCATCAAGGCAGCCATGCTTATGCTATTTCTGCCAAAGGGGCACGCATCGTTATGCAGCAGACAGCGAAGATCAAGGCACCTGCGGATGCGATCCTGGCCACTTTGGTTATCGAAGGAAAGCTGAACGCATTCACGCTGAAGCAGGACCTTTTCACCACCACCGGACAGGCAAGCCAGATCGTGTCCGAACTCATGTCCAACTAGCGCGCTTCGCGCCCGGTTCACCGGACCAGTTCCTCCAGCAACCGCGCATAGACCTCGGCCGCGTTGAACTTCGATGCCCAGAAGGCACGCACGTGTGATCGCCCTTCCGCGGTATACCAACCGGAAGCACGGAAGCTGTCCAACGTCGCGGCAAGCATGGCTGATGTGACGTCATTGGGCAGCAGGATACCGGTGTCCGGTGTGACGATCTCGCGCACTCCGCCCGCATCCGCGGCGATCAACGGAATGCCGAAGCTCGCTGCTTCCTGCAAGGCCACCGGTGCGCCGCCCTCGGTGCGGCTGGCGTGCATAAAGACATCCACCGGGTTGGCGCTGTACCATGCGATCACCTCCGAGTTGGGCAGGCTCCCCATGATTTCAACGGTGACGTTCCCAGGTAGCTCACGCACCCCGGCTTCCACGTGTTCGCGCTCCGGCCCGTCACCGAAATGTGTCCAGCGCACGGAGCCTTTCACTTGACCCAGTGCCTCAGCTATCAGATGGACGCGCTTGAGTTCCACCAGGTTCGCGCAGGATGCGATGCGCAGTTCCTCTGCCGGCCACCACGGACCGAGGCCATGGTCGCGCGTGGCCAAGTAGGAGATACTGAACTTACCGAGTGCCTTCGGAAAGCGCTCGTGCATGTGCGTTAATCCGGCCTCCGCGATCACATACACATGCTCCGCCTGCGCGACATGGAAGTTTTGGAAACGTTGCCAGCCATCCGGTGCGCGATGGTCGAACATGTCGAAGCCCATCATGCGGCTCACGAAGTGCACGCGTCCATCGTGCAGCTTGCTGATGCCGAGCACCGTGGCCCAATCGCTGGACCAGTAGGAGTAGAGCGCCACGCGAGCGGGATCATAGCGATCGTTGATCCACGGGCGAAGGATCCGCTCGCGCGCAAAGGCTTGGCGCAGCACGCTAAGGAATTCTCGCCGATGCTTCGTGAAGATCTCCGGCGAAGGCGCGGAGCGACGTCCACTGCGCCAGACCCTCAACACATTTGGCAAGTCCAGCAGCATGCGCGAAACGCCGAGCGGCCGGTACACGGAATGTTCATCAAAAAGCCGGACCGTTTCCACATTGGCCGGCAGCGGGCGCGCTTCACCGATAGGCAGCAGGGGAAATATGCGCACGCGTTGAAAGCCCGCCGAGAGAATGGGCAACTCATTCTCCAAGAAGGCCTCCCCGTTTCCGAATGGGAAGCGCATGGTGAATAGCCACAGTTCCTGCTTCATCTTTTCAGCCGTTGGGCAACTTGCCGAGCGCGGCATTGATGCGGTACTTCAAGAGATACATCAACCGCTCCATCGGGTATTTCCCATTGATCCGCGTGTGCTCCAACGCGGGCGCGGCACCGTAGCGGGGCAGGTAGTGGAAGAGGAGGTCCCATTGCGCGGCAACGCGCTTTTCGAATGCGGCTTGCGGTGCAAAGTTGCGCGCAGCGTTCAGCTGGATCAGCCGGTCGTACCAGTGGCGTAGCGCCTTTACGCGATGTTTGGTGGGCTTCAGTTTGAAGAGGAACGAACCCATGAGATGCAGGTCCAACTCTTCCGATGAATGTGGAATGCCGAATGCGCGGAAGGCCTCCTGCTGGAGCGTGGTGAAGTCCGCGAATTTGTCGCGGCCATGGCTGATGTTCTGTGGACCTCGCCTGTAGCGCACCAGCACCTCGGGCAGGTTGGCGAAGTGGGTATGTGGTGCCAAGCGCAACCAAAAGAGCCAGTCCTCACCGATGCGTGGCCAACGCGGGTCATAGCGCACCCCGTGTTCCTTCAACACGCTGCGGCGCAGGATCGAAGCACCTTGCGCTACCGGGACGCCAAAGAGCAGTTGCGCTGAGCAGGCATCCGGATCCATGGGAAAGGACCAGCTCTCTTCGCCTTCTCCAAAAAGCTGTAGTTGCCCGCCGCTTGCACCCACCTCCGGATGGGCATCCATAAAGGCCACTTGCAAAGCGATCCGTTCAGGCATGGCGATATCGTCCGCGTCCATCCGTACGATGTACTCGCCTTGCGCGGCCTCCAGCCCTGCATTGGCCGCCCCCGCCGGTCCCAAGTTCGCAGGCAATTCAATGATGCGCATTCGTGGGTCCGGGATGGAGCGCAGGATGGCGATACCGTAATCCGTGCTCTTGTCGTCCACGCAGATGAGTTCCAGGTCGGTGAATGTGCCGTTCAGGATACTCTCCACCGCCTCCCGCAGGAAGGGTGCCTTGTTGTAGACGGGCATCACCACCGAGACCTTCATCGTTTGCGTCCCGTCCAGCGGTTCAATGTGGCCTTGGCCATGTAGGTGGAACGGCCCATGCTCCAACCGCCAGAAAGCCGCTGATGGGCCAACGCAGCGCCGAGGTCGTGGTCGGCGAAGCGATGGAACAAGCGACGCCACCGGTGCTCAAGCTCTTCGTGGAAAAGGTCTTCGGGGGAAAGCCCGCGCTCCGTATTGGTCCGCTCCAATCGGTCCACCCAAGCGCGGAGTTCGCCAACGCGCCGCGCATCGAACGGCTCACTGAACAGGTCGTGAAGAGCGAGTTGAAATTCGAGATCCCTGTCCGTCATGGGCAGGTCGAAGAAGCGGAATACCTCTTTGATGATGCGCCTCTTGTCCTCCAACGGATCGCGCTCATGCCGCATGTTATTGGCACCCATGCGATAGTAGAGCAGTGCCTCGGGAAGGTTGGCATAGTGCGTATGTCGGCCGAACTGGAGCGTGAACAAATAGTCCATGCCCGGATGCCTCCACGCCGGATCGCAGCGCAACCCATACTGCTCCACCACCGAGCGGCGCATGATGGATGATCCATAAAGAACGGGGTCGCCGAAAAGCATTTTCGCTCGGCACTCCGCATCCGTGGTAGGCCACTTCCCGATCCGTCCTTCGTCCCCTAAGACCTGATAGGCGGTCCCTGAGATCCCGACCTCCGGATGCGCATCCATCAAGGCGACCTGCTTGGCCAAGCGTTCCGGATGCATGATGTCGTCCGCGTCCAGCACGGCCACATAATCGCCGCGCGCATGGCCATATCCCCTGTTCGCTGCAGCGGCACGGCCGGTGTTCACAGGGCTTTCCAAGATCCGGATCCGCGGGTCGGAAAGCCCCTTCACCACTTCCACGCCACCGTCGGTGCTGGCGTCATCCACCACGAGTAATTCGAAGTCGGTGAAGGTGCTGGAAAGTACGCTTTGCAGTGCCTCTTTCACGAACGGCCCCTTGTTGTAAAGGGTGGTCAATACGGTGACCCGGACATGAGGAACTTCCATCGGTGCGAAGGTAGCGTGGGCATCAAAGAGCGATCGATCTGCGATGCAGGCCCGACCATGCGCTGTCACCTGTCCGCGATCCCTTTTAAAGCGACCTTGTCCAATAGCAATTGCAAGGCTCCGATCCGATCTTCGATACGATGCTCCGCCAGCACGAATTGCCGCCCGGCAGCACCCATGCGCCCTGCGAGATCCGGCTCATCGACCATGCGAAGCATGTTGGTCGCCATCCCCGCTAGGTCGTACTCCGCACAAAGAAGCCCACGCGCATCGTTCACCACATCGGGTATGCCCGCGTGCATGGTGGATACTACAGGCAGTCCGGAAGCCATCGCCTCCAGCACGGCCAGGGGCGTGCCCTCATGGTCGTTGCTGGCCGGCACCACGCTGTGTTGCACGAAAGCACGGCTATCCCGCATGCGTTCGGCTACCCGGTCAGGTGTGAGCATACCGGTCAGTTCCACTACGCTTTCCAATCCGAGTGCGACCGTCAGTTGCCGAACACCCTCCCACAACACTCCTGAGCCGACCATAGTGAGGTGTGCCTCAGGGCGCTGGTGCCAAACTTCACGAAAGGCAAACAGCGTTATCAAAGGCGCCTTCTTGTCCACGAAACGGCCCACAGCGAGGAAATGCGGAGGATTGTTCGCGGGCGTTCCCGGAGTGAACCGGTCCACGTCGATCCCATACTGGATCATGTGCAGCCGTTCCCGAGGTGCGCCCAGTGAGAGCAGTTGCTGCTCCATGTGTCGGCTCACCACCACGATCGCCGCTGCCTCGGAGAGCAGTTCGCGATAGCCCTCGAAGCGCTCCAACGGCTCTTTGCTGTAGGCATCAAAGCCATGGAAGTGTACCACCAGCGGAACGCCGGCCTCGGTACTGCACGATAAAAGTTCCGCCCCGGTGGGACCGTATTCCGCCAACAGCACATCCACACGGTCCTTGCGCAACTGTTCCGTTATGCACTCGCGCAACATGGTCCGTTGGTCCACGTGTTGCACCTTGCGACGATAGAGATCGCGCAACTTGGTGAATGCACCATCGGTGTGAAGCAAAGGCCGATCGTTGGCGGAATAAGGCAAACTGCCATCGCTCAGCACCAGCACCACATCCCTAAGCCGCTCCATGTGGGCGGCGATGAATGTCTCACTCCAAGCGTTGCGAGCGGGAGTGGCTATTGCGATGCGGATGGTGGTCATTAGGGTAGACCTGCAGATGGTCAGGTGGTCTTCTTCCTTATCAGCTATTTCATATCGCCTTTAAGAAGATCGATCATTCTTCTTAAGCCGTTTTCTAAACAAGGACAGTGCTTTCGCCAGATGATCCCGGCCTGTAAGTGGAGGCTTATTCACGATCTCCAGCAAGCGCATGTGTTCACGCCGAAGGTCATGCAGGAATTTTAATTCCGGCTTGTTGAACATGTATTCCACCAAGATCGGCTTGTTCGCATTCGTGTTCGAAAGCATGGATCCCTTGCGCACCCGGTAGTTGAAAAACGCTTCAGGGACATAGCGGAATCGGGCACCTGCCACAGAGGCCCTCAGCCAAAAGTCCCAATCCTCAAAACCCATCACCGGCATGCTCTCATCATAGCCGCCGATCCGTTCCCAAAGGCTTTTCCGAAAGCCGGCGCACGCATCGATATAGTTGCTTCTGTACAGGCGTCCGAAATCGTAAGGTCCCACTCTATCCATGCGGTCGTCTTCGCCGAAGCGGCACAGATCACCATAGACCACTTCTATTCCCGGTTCATCATCCAGCACTTTGATGGTCCTTTCGATCATCGTCGGTAACAGATGATTGTCCGCATCCAAGGGGATGATGTATTCGCCCTGTGCCATTCGGATGGCGTTGTTGCGAGCCTTGCCCAAGCCGGTGTTCTGCTGACGGATGACCCGATAGCGCTGCGTATCCAAGGCATCCAATACATGCACCGTATCAAGCTCCGTTGAGCCATCATCCACGATGATCACTTCGCACTGTTCCGGGTGGGGGTATTGTGCAATGCTGTCCAAGGCCTCTTGCAGGAATGCGCCGAGGTTAAAGCAAGTGACAACGATCGAGACTTTTGGATCCATGGACCACAAGACTACATTACCGGATCAGAAATAGCAGATGATGTTGACGGGGGAGCCGGGATCATCCCATGCGATGGGGAAGGTTCCAAATATGCTTGGGAAGCGGCCAAAAGAGGGACGGGCGAGAAACAGTGGGATGCCTTATCGCCGTATTGCGTCTCGGAGGAAGTGAATGGTGATAGCTGGTTTTCGCAAAAACCACCCGGGTATCTTACCAGCCAAGACCATCAAGTGGCGAATGCGCTGACGTGGGGTGGTCTCCCATGTGATCCGTTGCCAGTGGAAACGGATCAGCGGTGTGCAACTTGTTGTGTAACGGTAACGGAGATGCCGGTCGACATACAGCCAGAGCATGACCCTGTTCAGATGGTAACGAATGCCACTGTGGCTTGCGGCCATCGTAATGCCCCCGGTATGCTTGCGGTAGATGCCCATCAGTTGCGGTATGCAAGCCAGGTCGCCGGTGTCTGCCACAAGTGTGAACATGGCCAGGTCAGCACTGGGTACTTCCTTCAGCCACTCGGGCAACCGGAGCAGTGCGGAACGGCGATAAACGAAGCCGGCCGGGTGGCAGATCGGGAGCTCGCTGATCGTGTCCTGGACCTGAAACACCAACTTACCCTGATGGTCACCGTAGATCCTGCCCAGTTCGCCACCGGGCTCTTGCACGATCTGGACCCAGTTGAAACAGCCGGCCACTTTGGGCCGGGTCTCCAGAAGATCCACCTGCTTCTGCAACATCGTGGGATCGGTCCAATAGTCATCCCCATCGCAGCGCGCGATGTATCTGCCTTCAGCCGAGTTCAACAAGGTTATGAGATTGTCCCTTCCGGGGGGATGGGCCGGGTTACGTTGCTCCTGTTCGTGCAACAGCACCTTCACTTTCCCTGGGTGTTCCCGACCATAACGCAAGCAGATCTCCCGTGTCCCATCCGTACTGCCATCATCGCCCAACAGCACCTCAATGGGGAACGAGGTCTGTTGCATAAGGATGCCATCCAAGCATTGGCCTATGAATGCCGCATGTTGGTAGGTAGGAACAACAACGCTGACCGTTGGGAGAGAACCATTCATCATAGCGCGGCGAGAATAGCTGCCATATAAGTGTAACGCTTACAGTCGAATTTCCATGGCCATGATCTTACGATAGGCTGCTGGCAATGCGGCTTCTTCAGAATAACCTTCACACACGACGGAGTACGCTTTATGAGTGCGGTGCCAAACCGCATTGACCCCATTGATCTCATAGGGATCTACGGCTGACCTCATATCCGAGCCGCTTCAGCAAGGGTCCACAGATACCCTCGATCACGGCAATCGATTCCTTTGACATTTCCTTCTTATAGCGACCAATGGATGAAGTGTCGACTGGTCCTGATAATTTCTCCTTCCATTGAAGAAATTCGGTCGGTTCGTCTAGCGCTTTTAGACGCTTCTCTGGAGTGAGCGGCTCGAAACCCTCCACTTCCAGCGCGACCAAAGCGGATTTCAATGTCCTACCGACATCGGCGACGAGGTCCTCGTAGCGCATGCGATGGTACCTGTCGATACCCTCAAGGATATCCATTACCGCTTGATTGTTGCGCACCCACTCCGATGCGATCGCAGCAGGGTCGGTGGTGAGTTGCGGACGATACTTTGACTGGATTTCCCTCGCGACCAATTCTTGGTAGGAACAGGCTACATCCCGCACATCCCTCACGATATGGATATATCGGGCCTGCGGAAAAAGTTGCTGCAATTCGGCCACGTGCGCCACGTAGTAGTTGTTCTTGTCCCCCCAGTCGCGGATATGCTTTCCACGCATTCTGCCAAAAGTCTCATAGACCCGTGAGACGGCATCCGAATAATCCTTTGGCACTTCGGCATCCAGCTCCTCGATGAGCCGTTCAGTGGGGATGGACCAAGTCTCGAATTTTCGACAGCGTTGAACTGCTTCAGCGAATGTTCTGCGAATTTCAGGATCGGTCCAATCCACATCGTACCAATCCGGTTTCAGCCAGATCGCGAAACCGCATTCCGGGGGCACAACGAGGTCAGGATGGCCGTTGAGCAACGACCTTAGCAAACTGGTTCCCGACCTTGGGTTGCCAAGAATAAAAAAATTTCCAACTTTCAAACGAGAGCGTTATTGATGCAGGCACAGATCCGATCGACGGTCGCGAGAGGGAGTTCCGAATAAAGTGGTAAGCAGATGATGCGCTGCGACACGTCTTCCGAGTTCACACACCGAGTCTGCATCACATATGGTAATGTATTCAATGACGGATAAAAATACCGTCGTGGAAAAACATTGATCTCAGCTAAGGCCTTCTGGACGATCGGTAACTTTCCAGTAGGAAGTTTAACCGGGAAATAGCCATAGTTGAATACTGTTCCTTCTGGAGGCTGGGGACTTGTCACAGTGGACCGAGACAGACCGTCCCGATAACGCTTGGTCACTTCACAGCGTTCATTGATCAGACTAGGAACGTGCGGTAATACCGCCATGCCCATCGCCGCATGGATCTCGCTCATTTTGGCATTTATCCCAAGGCTGAAGTGCTCATCTCCGATGTGGCCAAAACTGCGCAGCAATCGCACGCGCTGCACGGTATCCTCGTCGTGTACCACGAGCGCACCGCCCTCCACGGTATGGAAGAGCTTGGTGGCGTGAAAGCTGAGGGTGCTCGCGTCACCGTAAGCCAAGATGCTCTTGCCTTTGTATTGCACGTCGAAGGCATGTGCGGCATCATAGATCACCTTCAGCCCATGCTTCTTGGCGATCGCATCGATCGCTTCCACATCGCAGGGGATACCATACACATGAGTGGCCAGGATCGCCGAAGTGTCCGGGGTGATGGCGGCTTCGATCAGGGTCGGATCGATGCAACAGGTCTTTGGGTCGATATCCACAAAGACGGGGTTGCAGCCTTCCCAAAGGATGGCGCTGGTGGTGGCCACATAGCTGAAGGGTGTTGTTATTACATCGCCCTCTACACCAAGTGCGCGTATCGCCAGTTGCAGGGCCAATGTGCCGTTCGCCATCAAGCGGAGATAGGGCACATCGAAACGCGTTCGAAGGGTCTCCTCCAGTTCCTGATGGATAGGACCGTTGTTCGTGAGGATGTGGCTGGCGTAGACCTTGTCCATCCACGCATCAAATTCCTCGCGTGGCGGCAAGAATGTGCGTGTAACGTAAATTGGTGTGCTCACTCCATCAGCATCGTTCATTTCTCTTTGCTCACTGTCGTTCGACGGTCCGAAATGGAATTTCACCCATGCCCTTCCATAATATCCAACTCAAAGCCGAGTACGTCCTTCAATCTCTCCATCTCCGGAGAAAAATAAGTGTAGAGCTCTTGTGCAAGTGTCTTATCCAGAGGTGCCATATAGGGGCGCTTGTTCGCGTGGGACCCGAGTATGGGGTCATCGGCTTGGATCGGTGAAAGCCCAAGCTTCTCGCAAAGCTTGGTCGTGAACAAGGACGTATCCTTCTTCAGGTCCAGATAGGAATGGACATGCAGGAGATCATGTGGTATGCACGCTTTGAATCGGGCGATCTGTTCTGAATAACGACCGCGGGCCAAATACTTGAGCCGGGGATCTTTGGTGCGCCCGGTGATCTCGTGGATGGCCACGCATGCTGTTCCCGGCAAGTGACGTTGAATGCGTTGGGCGACCTTATCCGCGTAATAGAGATAGGATGGCGTGGCTTCGAAGGTGATATGGCCCGTCTTGCGCAGTGGTTCGATCGGGAAATTGGAGAGGTAATGGCGCAACCCTTTGTTGTAGGAGGTCTCGCGGTCGAAGAAGTGGATCTCCTTATGCGACGGGGCCAAGATCCGCGGATGGGTCTTGAGAATGTTGAACAAGGAGGACGTTCCGGCCTTTTGCGTCCCAATGATGATGAACGCCGGTCGCATCCGGGGCCTTGCCCAATCGGTGTATTTTTTCAGTACGCCATTAAGATCCATGCGAGTTCAAGGTTCTAACCTTTTTACTAGCGGATATGAAATGATATGTTTTGCGCTTCCTAAGATATTGCCGATCTTCTTCAGCGCTGGATAACCTGCCATTTGAAGTTTGTCACTAGCCTTGAGGACCCACCATCCCGGCTTGGCAAAGCCGAGCTCGACGAGCAGGTCGCCGACCATGCGGTCCATGGTCCAGCGTTCTTCTAGGCTGAGTTTGTTGCGCCAAATTGCTCCCGGCACTTTCCGTAGTTCGTTCAGGGTGATGTCACCACGACTCACTTGCTTCTTATCGATCGCATGCTCTGTGGCAATGCGTAAGATCTCAGTCTCCGGCAAAGGCAGTCCGGCAAAGTCGAAGATCTCATTCAGGATCCGTTCAGGTCGTTCCATCAATTCCTCGTAGCGTACTTCCATGTAACGTGAAGGACCGAGTTTATGGCCTTCGGCCATGGCCTTTCGCACATGGGTGGCCCAAGCTTCGGCGGCTCCACGGATCTCTCCTTCTCCGAACCCGATACGCTTTTTGGCGCTCATCATGCTGACTGCCACCTCGCGACCATCGCGGAGGATATGGATAAATCGGCTGTTCGGAAGGACCCGGTCTATAACCGGGATGTGCAAGCTATATCCCGGGTGCTTGTCCAAGATATGACTGGCTCCGGGAGCCTTTGCCAACACGCGATCGTATGTCATACCTGTCAACTTTCGGATACCCGAATCAAATTCCTCTTGGGTAAAGAGCAATGGGAGCCCTTGTTTCCAATCACCGCGCTTACGATGGTACGTTTCCTTGTCAAATTGAGCTAATACGCGTGCCACATAGGAAGAGAACAAGGTCAATTCAGCATTCAAGGAAGCAACGCTAGGATGTTCCGCGAGCATGCGATGCAGCCATGTAGTACCGCTTCGTGGAGCTCCGACCACGAACACGAACTGCTTTTCCAAAGAGGAGGTCATCCTTCGTTCGGTTTGGGTAATGCCGCTTGATGGAACCAAGGCAGCGGCATGCGGAAGAAACCGGCGCGCTTCCCCATCCAAGCACCGTCACGCGGAGGTTCCGCAATGGTGAAGTTGACCACGCTGTCGGCGGCGAATTGCTGCTTAGCGCGATAGGAGGCCCGAACGTTCAAAAGGAACTTCCCTGGATTCAGAAGTTTTTCCGGGATCGTCAATCGCAGGTGGTGCATACCCGGGGAGAGCTTAGCATTCGGCAGGTTCTCGTGCAGATTCGTAGCGAAGAGCACTTGGTCGTCCCCGTTCAACACTTGGATGTTCAGGTTCAGGTCATCCGCATCGGCGCTGAGGTTTTCCAGCCCAACTTCCACATTGATGCGATCTTCCCACAAGAACAGATCACCGCTTGCAGCGGGCCTCACGCGCACATAATGCAGCCTTGCCAAAGTATTCCCCGGCGCAGTAGCAGGATCCTCCCACACTACTTCGCTGCGATCTTCGGAGTAATGACTGAGATAGGCGTTCACCACTTCCTGTGTCGGACCGTTCATGCGCAGGCGTCCGTTCTCCAACCAGAGCACGCGGTCGCAGAGGGATCTCATGGCGATCATGTTGTGGCTGACAAAAAGGACAGTCCCTGTCTCTT
>JBEPUG010000001.1:0-89762 GCA_041691695.1 Flavobacteriales bacterium | reverse complement strand
TCGTTACCCCCTTTGTCTGCTGCAGGCACATCGATCTGAACGGTCAACTTCTGCGTGGTCGCCACCTTGAAATCGAAGCTGCCTTTGGGGTCGTCCGCTTTGCTTTCGAACAGGCTGTTGCCGCTAGCATCCAAAAGCTTCCAGTTCACTTGGCCCAGAATTGGGTGTGCGCAAACCAGCAGTCGATATTCTTGGCCACTGTAAAAGGTAAGATCCACGGTGGCCTCTTCGCCTGGAGCAAGTTGGGCAGCGTTGAAGGTCTCGTTGAACTTGTAAGGTGCCATCGCTGGCATGCACTTGTTCTTGGCGAAGCTGCGGCATTGGGCCGAAGAGATGCTGGGCAATGCGGCCAGGAAAAGGACGGCGATGAGGGAGGAGAGGTGCTTCATGGCCGGACTTAGTTGATGTATTTAGCGCGGATCGTGGCAATCGAAGAGGTGATGGCGGCCAACTGCGCATCGGTCACTGATGCCATTGGAGCGGTACCACCGATAACGGCCACACCATTTTCCTGCTTTATCGTGCTGTTGCCTTTCGGGATCACCACGTCGGTGTAAAGACTATCCATGATCTGGAGGTCGGCGAGCACCGAGGACACCGCGGGGTCGTCCGGGCTGTAGGTGCGGACCAAGGCCAACAGGTCCACCAGCGGCAGCTTTTGTTCAGCGATGCGCTGCCGGAGTTCCGGCGTATTGTGCGTCTTCGCTACTTGTGACGCGATGTACAGCCCTTCCACCCAGCCACCGGCGATCATCAAGGCGCTGATGTTGTCCCGCTGATTCTCCTTCAGGTAGCCGTCCACCTGCCAGTAGGTCTCGCTGATGATGCTGAGCAGTGAATCGCGGTTGTTGCGGTTCTTTTCCAAGCGGTCCACCACCTGTGCGTTGAAGGCATCGCTCACATCGAGCTTCTTGGCGAGCTTCTGGGCGCAGCTGGTGTAGAGCATGCTTTCCTGAGTGTTATTGAAGACGCTGGCGTAGCTCAGGTCCGCGCCGTAGACGCCGAGATTAAGCGCCTGCTTGCTGGCCGAGGTGTAATTGTCCACATTCCGCACATCGTTAAGGATGTCCTTGTCATATTCGGCACCGGCCTTCTTCATCAGACCGGCGGTCTCCATCGGGGAGGGGATGTTGCGGAAGATGTTCTGGGTCCGCTTGGCGCGCACCGTGGCTGTCGAATCCACCGGGGGCACGTTAAGTGTATCCTGAGCTGGCTGTTCACCGCCACCACAAGCAGCGATCGTCAATGTCGCCGCAAGGGCATAAAGGGTCTTTATCATTCGCATGGGGAGCGGACTTCGTGTTCGATGAACGGGGTAAAGGTGCCTACCCTCCGGGAGGGGATCAAT
This sequence comes from Flavobacteriales bacterium, assembly GCA_041691695.1. Taxonomy (GTDB): domain Bacteria; phylum Bacteroidota; class Bacteroidia; order Flavobacteriales_F; family PHOS-HE28; genus PHOS-HE28. The sequence goes on along the minus strand of JBEPUG010000001.1, from coordinate 88,414 downwards.
GCGCGTCGAGCCAGTTTTTCCCCACGCGCATGTCAACAACGAGCGGAACGGCCAAGGGCAGCGCGCCTTCCATCAGGTCTTTCACGAGCATCCTCAACTCTTCCTCCTCCTCCAGCAGGCAGTCGAAGACCAGTTCATCATGCACCTGCAGCAACAACTTGCTCTTCATCTTGTCCTGTTGGATCTTGCGGTGTATGTTGATCATCGCCACCTTGATGATGTCTGCGGCGGTGCCTTGCATGGGTGCGTTGATGGCAACGCGTTCGGTGGCGGCGCGTACGGTGTTGTTTCCGCTGAGGATATCGGGAAGGTATCGGCGCCGACCCATCATGGTCTGCACGTAGCCATGGGTGCGGCAGAAGCCGATCATCTCGTCCATGTAACCGCGCACACCAGGGAATTGCTCGAAGTAGTCGTCGATGATCTGCTTCGCTTCCGCCCGCGGAATGCCGAGGTTCTGACTCAGGCCGAAAGCGCCCTGCCCGTAAGCGATACCGAAGTTGACCGCCTTGGCTCGGCTGCGTTGCTCGCGCGAAACCTCCGTGAGATCCACGTTGAAAACCTTGGCAGCGGTGGCGGCATGGATGTCCAGCCCGTTACGGAAAGCCTCCTGCATGTTGTGGTCGCCGCTCATGTGGGCGATGATGCGCAGCTCGATCTGTGAATAGTCCGCGCTGAGTAGGCCATAGCGTTCATCGCGTGGCACAAAAGCCTTGCGTATCTCGCGGCCTTTCTCGGTGCGGATCGGGATGTTCTGCAGATTCGGCTCATCGCTGCTGAGACGACCGGTGGCGGCCACGGCCTGACGGTAGTTTGTATGAACACGGCCATCAGCGGGATCCACCGCGAGAGGAAGTGTATCGACATACGTGCCCTTCAATTTCCGAAGGCTGCGATAATCGAGGATCAGCGGGATGGCGGCGTGCTCATTCGCCATCGTACTTAGAATATCCTCACTGGTCTGGTACTGACCGGTGCGCGTCTTCTTGGGCTTTTCGCCACCAAGCTTTAGCGTTTCAAAAAGCACGTCGCCGAGTTGCTTGGGTGAATCGATGTTGAAGGGAACACCGCACGCCGCAATGATCTTTTCCTGCAAGTCGAGGATGTCATTACCAAGCTCGATGCTGAAAGCTTTCAGGGCATCCACATCCAAGCGGATCCCTTCGCGCTCCATATCCGCCAACACGCGCACCAACGGCATCTCCACGTCGTGAAAGAGTTTCTCCTGGTCCTTCTCCTTCAGCAGCGGAGCCAGTTTTTCATGGAGCTGCCAGGTGATGTCGGCATCCTCAGCTGCGTATTCGGCCGCGATCTCCACGGGCACATCGCGCATATTCCTTTGGCCTTTGCCCTTCGGTCCGATGAGGTCGGTGATCGGCTTCGGGCGGTAGTGCAGGATCGTCTCGGCCATGTAATCCATGCCGTGGCGCAGGTCCGATTCGAGCAGGAAGTGCGCGAGCATGGTGTCGAACTGCGGGCCTTGTACGCTGATGCCGTAGCGCTCCATCACGAGCATGTCGTACTTCAGGTTCTGAGCCACCTTCGTGATGTGTTTATCTTCCAGCACCGCGCGGAAGCGCTCGGTAACGGCTTGTGCGGCCGCTATGCCTGCAGGCACCGGAACATACCAGCCAGTATGGTCTTTCCAGCTGAAGGAAAGTCCGACCATCTCCGCCTTTTGCAGATCGAGGTTGTCGGTCTCCGTGTCGAAGCAGAAGGACTTCAGGCCCGCCAATTCCTTGGCCAAGGCCGATTGCTTTTCAGGCGTATCGGCTATTTGATATCGGTGAGGCGTAGTGGAGAGGTCGACCATGGCTGTACCTCCATCGCCACCCTGGCCACCCTCTCCTCCCTCACCTTCTTCACCTTCTTCACCACCGAACATGCTGATCTGGTCTGCGTTCACCAGAACCTTCTTGCGCACTGCAGGAGCGGCGGGCGTCGCCTCCACGTGTGCATCTTCGCCAAGCACTGTCTTGATCAGCGAACGGAACTCCAATTCGCTGAAGACCTCCGTGATCTTCTCCTTGTCCGGCGGGTCGAGATGCAACGCGGTGTGATCCACGTCCACGGGCGCATCCACAAGGATGGTTGCCAAGGCCTTGCTCATGAGCCCTTGCTCCGCGAAGGCGATCACATTTTCCTTCTGCTTGCCCTTGAGCTGCTCCACGCCGTCGATCACGCCCTCCAGGCTGCCGAACTGTTGCACCAGTTTCATCGCGGTCTTCTCGCCGATGCCGGGGATGCCGGGAATGTTGTCCACTGCATCGCCCATCAGGCCAAGGATGTCCCGCACCTGATCGGTATTCTCCAAGCCCCAGCGATCGCAGATCTCCTTGATGCCCAATACTTCGGGAGGCGCGCCGCTGCGGCCCGGCTTATACATCAGGATCCTCTCTGTCACCAGTTGTCCGAAGTCCTTGTCCGGCGTGACCATATAGGTTGTGTAGCCTTCCTTCTCCGCCTTTTTCGCAAGTGTGCCGATCACGTCGTCCGCCTCGTAACCGTCACTTTCGATCACCGGAATGTTGAACGCCTCGATGATCCGGCGGATGTAGGGCAGGTTGGTGCGGATGTCGTCCGGCATCGCCTCGCGGTTTGCTTTGTATTCGAGCAAGGTGGTGTGGCGCTCCGTGGGCGCATCGGTGTCGAAAACCACGGCGAGGTGTGTAGGCTTTTCGCGCTTGATCAGGTCCAACAAGGTCAGCGTGAAACCAAAGGCCGCGCTGGTGTTCATCCGTTGGCTGTTGATGCGCGGATTGCGGATGAAGCTGAAGTAGGCCCGATAGATCAGGGCGAAGGCGTCGAGGAGGAAGAGGCGCTTGTCTTCAGGAACCTCGGGGTGGTTTTCAACGGATGCGGACATGCAGGTGCAAATGCTTTCGGATCGAGGTGGTGAAGGTAGCCGCAGCGCGGAAGACGGGATGACCTGAGATCGGACAGGTCTCAGGATCTACTCCGGTTAGACCTATGGCTACGGTCACAATATGCATTTGGTCATCTGACATTGGAATCCGACGTGGAATTTATGGGCTGGGGCAGTTCCCTAAAAGATAATCCTGTAGATCCTGAGATCCTGTCAAAACCGACCTGTCCGCAATTCACCCGGAACAGCTATATTTGCAGCCGTTTGGACGCGGTGGATTGAGGAAGAGGGGACCGCCCCTCTTTTTTGTTCCCTGCTCCGGGCAGAACGAATGATCACCACCGACCAACTGGCACAAGCGCTGGAACGACAACTGCAAGGCACTCCCCATTTCCTGGTGAGTGCCGTGGTGCGGCCCGGTGGAAAAGCCGTAGTGGAGGTGGATCATGATGAAGCGCCGATCACCATGGCGGACCTTACTGTTATCAACAAGGGATTACAGGAGGAATTCGGTGCGACCTTGGACGATATGGAATTGCAGGTAGGCAGCCCCGGACTGGGAAAGCCATTCAAGGTGGAGCGCCAATACCGCAAGCGCATAGGTAAAGGGGTGGATGTCACCCTTATTGATGGCACCTTGGTGCAAGGGGTGCTGAAGAGTTATGACGAACATGGAATATCGCTGCAGGTCCTTCAACCTACCAAGGTGAAGGGCCGCAAGCCCAAACTTTCGGACGAGACCTCGGTGATGCCATTCACCGGGATCAAGTCCACGCAGGCCACGATCAACCTCAATTGAAAGCGACAGTGCAATGAGCACAGTGAACCTCATCGAATCCTTCGGGGAATTCAAGGACATCAAGAACATCGACCGCGTGACCATGATGGGCATCCTCGAGGATGTCTTCCGTGGCGTGGTGAAACGGAAGTATGGCGAAGAAGCCAAGTTCGACATCATCATCAACCCTGACAAGGGTGACCTGGAGATCTGGCTGAACCGCGAGATCGTGCCTGACGGTGAGGTGGAAGATGAGGGCCTGCAGATCCCGCTGAGTGAGGCATTGAAGATCGAGCCCGACTTCGAAGTGGGCGAGGAAGTGAGCCAAGAGGTGAAGATCCCTGACTTCGGCCGCCGCAACATCCTTTCCCTGAAGCAGAACCTCCAGAGCCGCATCATGGAACTGGAGAAGGACCACATCTACAACAAGTACAAGGAGCGCGTGGGCGAGATCATCACCGGCGAGGTGTATCAGATCTGGAAGCGCGAGACCTTGATCCTGGACGACGAGGGCAACGAGTTGATCATGCCCAAGGACCAGCACATCAAGACGGACTTTTTCAAGAAAGGCGACACCGTCCGCGCCGTGGTGTGGAAGGTGGAGATGCGCAACAACAGCCCGGTGGTGCTGCTGAGCCGTGCAGCTCCTGAGTTCCTCGAGAAGTTGTTCGAGCAGGAAGTGCCCGAGGTGGCCGACGGTCTCATCACCATCAAGCGCATCGTGCGTGAACCCGGTGAGCGCGCCAAGGTTGCTGTAGAAAGCTATGATGACCGCATCGATCCGGTGGGCGCTTGCGTGGGCATGAAGGGCAGCCGCATCCATGGCATCGTGCGCGAACTGCGCAACGAGAACATCGATGTGATCAACTGGACGGCCAATGACTCGCTGTTGATCCAGCGTGCGCTGAGCCCGGCCAAGGTCGGCGAGATCAAACTGGACCTGGTCAACAAGCGCGCAGAGGTCTATATGAAGCCTGATCAGGTGGCGTTGGCCATCGGCAAAGGCGGCCACAACATCAAGTTGGCGGGCAAGCTCACCGGTTTCGATATCGATGTGTACCGCGACAGCGATGAGGTGACCGACGACGTGGACCTCGACGAGTTCAGCGACGAGATCGAACCATGGATAATCAACGAATTGAAGAGCATCGGCTGTGACACCGCCCGTTCAGTGGTGGAGATCACCGCGGAGGATCTGGTGAAGCGCACCGATCTGGAAGAAGAGACGGTGATCGAAGTGCTGCGTGTGCTGAAGTCGGAATTGGCGAAGTAGTAACAGAAGCAGTAGGCAGTGGCAGATAGCAGTAGGCAGTCGGGGCAAAACGAGAATTAGGAGCGCATGAGCGAAACGGAAGGAAAGACGGTGCGATTGAGCAAGGTGACGCGGGATTTCAATCTCGGCGTGCATACCGTGGTGGAATTCCTCGCCGCGAAGGGTCACGAAGTAGAGGCTTCGCCGAACGCAAAGATCCCAGGGGAACTCTATGCACTTCTCGAAAAGGAATTTGGGCAGGATAAGGCCGAGAAGCAGGCCAGCAAGCAGGTGATCCAGGAGCGCCAAGAGCGCGAGGTCGTTGCCTTGGCCAGTGCGCCCGTAGTGGAGCCTGAGGCTCCAGTGCCCCCTGCCGAGCCGACGCAGCCAACCGCCCCACCAGCGGAAGAGAAAGCACCAGCTACCAAAGCTGCTCCGATCGCGGAACCGACGCTAAAGGCCGAAGTGCCTTCCACCTCCGGACCGGAAGTGATCCGCGCGACACCCACCAGGGTCGCCGGCCCCAAGACCGTCGGCAAGATCGATCTGGATGCTGGGAAGAAGCGCCCACAACCCGTCAAGAAGAGCGAACCCGCTCCCAAGCCCATTCCCGAAAAGCCTCCTGTCCCGGTAAAGGTGGAAGCACCCAAGCCTCCGGTAGTGCCAACTCCTGCGCCTACTGAGCCGGAGACCATTCGGGTGAATGTGCAAAAGCTTGCTGGCCCAAAGACAGTGGGCAAGATCGAATTGCCCAAGGAGCGCGAGCGCAAACCTTCCGAACGTGACAACAGCCGCGACCGCGGACGTCGCAAACGGATCGTGAAACCCGGTCCAGTGAACGTGGGACGCGTGGTTCAACAGGAGCAACGCACTGCGCCTCCGGGTCGCCCAGGTGAGTTGGACGAGAATGCCGTGAAGCGAAAGGTGAGCGAGACCTTGGCGCGCCTGACCAGCGGCGGCGGTGGAGGACGGGGTCGAGGTGCCAAGCGGAAGGGCGACAAACGCCAAGAACGCTATCAACGCCGCGAAGAGGAGGACCAGGCGCGACAGTTGGCGGGCCGGACGTTGAAGGTGACCGAATTCGTCACAGCCAGCGAATTGTCCTCCATGATGGACGTTCCGATCACCGACATTATCAAGGCGTATTTCTCCTTGGGTATGATGGTGAGCATCAACCAGCGCCTCGATGCTGAGACCTTGGCCGTGATCGCCGATGAGTATGGGTTCAAGGTGGAATTTGTCGGTGCGGATGTACAGGACACCATGGTGGAGGAGGCTGATGCCCCCGAGCGGATGGAACCTCGTGCACCTATCGTCACCGTGATGGGCCACGTGGACCATGGCAAGACCTCCTTGCTCGACCATATCCGCAAGGCCAATGTGATCGCTGGAGAGGCAGGTGGTATCACCCAGCACATCGGCGCGTACAGCGTTGAGTTGGACAACGGGAAGCGCATCGCCTTCCTAGATACTCCGGGCCACGAAGCCTTTACTGCCATGCGTGCCCGTGGTGCGCAGGTCACCGATATCGCCATCATCGTGATCGCGGCGGACGACAGCGTAATGCCGCAGACACGCGAGGCAATCAACCACGCGCAGGCGGCAGGTGTTCCCATGGTCTTCGCCTTCAACAAGATCGATAAGGACGGTGCCAATGCGGAGAAGATCCGCGAGCAGCTCTCCCAGATGAATATCCTCGTAGAGGAATGGGGCGGCAAGTATCAGACGCAAGAGATCAGCGCGAAGAAGGGGATCGGGATCGAGCAGCTCCTCGACAAGGTGTTGTTGGAGGCCGATCTGCTGGACCTGAAGGCCGATCCTGAGAAGCGCGCCACCGGCGTGGTGATCGAAAGCACGCTTGAAGTGGGTCGCGGCTATGTGACCACCCTATTGGTGGAAGGTGGCACCTTGCATAAGGGCGACATACTTCTGGTCGGCCAATACAGCGGTCGGGTGCGGAACATGTTCAATGAGCGCGGCCAGTCCGTTCCCGAGGCAGGGCCTTCCATGCCTGTATCGATCCTAGGCTTGGACGGAGCACCGAACGCAGGCGATCGCTTCCATGTGATGGCGGATGAGCGCGAGGCGCGCCAGATCGCAACCCGCCGTCAGCAGCTGCAGCGCGAGCAGGGCATACGTACGCACAAGCACATCACCCTGGACGAGATAGGACGACGTTTGGCCATCGGTGACTTCAAGGAACTCAATGTGATCGTGAAGGGCGACGTGGACGGTTCTGTCGAAGCGTTGACGGACTCGTTGTTGAAGCTCAGCACCCAAAACATCAAGGTGAATGTGATACACAAGGCCGTGGGTCCCATCGCCGAGAGCGACGTGCTGCTGGCATCCGCGTCCAACGCCATCATTGTCGGCTTCCAGGTTCGTCCGACAGTGGGCGCGCGGAAACTGGCCGAGAACGAAGAAATCGAGATCCGCCTCTACTCCATCATCTACGATGCCATCGAGGAACTGAAGCTCGCCATGGAAGGAATGCTTGCCCCGAAGGAGGTGGAGAACGTTATCGGTACCGCTGAGGTGCGCGACACCTTCCGCATCAGCAAGGTGGGAACCGTGGCTGGTTGCTACGTGCTGGACGGCAAGATCACACGCAACAGCAAGGTGCGTCTCATTCGCGACAGCATTGTCATCTACACCGGTGACCTCAGCGACCTCAAGCGTTTCAAGGATGATGCGAAGGAGGTGACACACGGTTACGAGTGCGGCCTCAGCATCAAGAACTTTAACGACATCAAGGTAGGGGACCACGTCGAGGCCTTCGAGATGATCGAAGTGAAGCGTACGTTGGAAGGGTAGGGTTGTCAGTTTCGCCCTTGTCAGTTCTCGGGGGGCGCTTCAACTTTCTATGGTCTAACGACCAGCACCTGCGCTATATGGTCCAATTGAACAGCAGTTCAATGTCTTCAATCTACGGCGGAAGACCTTGATGGGATTTACAGTTGATACCTCTGGGCTGAAAGGCCAACACACGATGTTCATCACACTCAGTGGAGGGCACCCGCTCAGCTAACAGATCGTCACTGCCCCAAGAGGCTCGGCAGTTCGATATCGTCCGGGACCACGTAAGATCCCGGAAACTCGGTTCTGAGGTCCTCCAGCAGTTTTTCAGCGGCCACACGATCGCGCAGATCGCCAACACGGACACGGAAATTCGGTGCGAGATAGCTGAGGTAGGCCGGAGTGTCAGGATGTTTCAGCAGAAAGGATCGTCGAGTGTTTTCCGCCGAGGCGCGGTCCCCCAGAAAGACCTGGATCCGAAAGCCTTTCAGTGAGCGCTCGCGTGAAGCATAGTCCGCCATCAGTGCGGTGACCTGTCCATTTTCAATGATGGTGACAGTGCCCGGGTGCACGCTGTCCCTTACAGTGGCGTGGACCCGGGCGCTGTCGGAGGGCATGGATGTGAACGAGCGGGGAACGCTTTGGGCTTGGGCCCATGTAGCGAAGAGGGTCGCCAGCAGGAAGGTCATGGTGCGCATCGGCGTCAAATGTATCGGTGGGACGCACGCAAGGAATAGGCCATATCCATTGGGTAGCACTTAGGGAACATGGATGAGGCGCTTGCAGCACGAAGCATCAAGTGTGGGAATTGCTTAGCAGGTTGTTAGGTACTTCCCGGTCGAATGATCCAGGGCAAGAAGAGGTGGAATGCACAGGGGGTGAAATGACATGCCCATGACGGTCAATTCATCAATGATGCTGCGGAGTTCCGCAACTCTGTCAATGTTTAGAATGCGTCTAAATAGGACACTTCCGCGACCTGCGATGGCATCCGGGCTTCGGTCGTATCCCTTCGCGTCTATTTTTGCGCGGTGAAGATCCACCGCGATCCGCCTCTTAAATCGTCCGGAATGCCCCTCGTACCAAGGCTTACAAAACTTTCAACCGGGCTACTCCACCTTCCTGTACTGCTGATCGCCCTGCTGCTGTCCTCCGGGACCATGGCTCAGGCCGACAAGGCAACGTACGCCACGGGGGAGAAGGTCTTCAAGGAGAACTGCGCCAGCTGCCATAAGCCGGACCAGAAGATGACCGGCCCCAAATTGCAGGGTGCCAAGGCGGATTGGGACGGCAAAGGCGATGTGCACCTCTGGGTGAAGAACAGCCAGGCCTATATCCAAAGTGGGAACGAGCACGCCAAGCAGCTTTACGAGGACAATAACAAGATCGTGATGCCTCCGCAGGCTCTCACGAACGATCAGATCGATGCCGTCCTCTATTTCGCGGACAACTACGCTCCTCCGGCGAGCGCCAAGCCCCAAGCAGCCGCACCTAGTGAAAAGGCACCTTCAAGTAACTGGGAATGGTGGGTGATCATAGGCCTTGTTCTGCTTGTCGTATTGCTTTCCCTGAGCGGCGTCCGTTATCAGCTGTCCAATGCGGTCCGCGAAAAAGAGGGGCTTGCGCCCCAAGAGCCACTCTCCACTGGTGGGCGCATGTGGCGCTGGGCCGGCCGTAACAAGGGTTGGGCCTCCGTGGTCGGACTGATCGTCCTGGTGTGGGTCCTGATCCTCTGCTGGAATTTCCTGTTCCGCATCGGTGTCTATGGCGGCGATACAGTGGCGCACTATAAGCCCACACAGCCCATCAAGTTCGACCACACACTGCACGCGGGCAAGGATAATCTCGCCATCAACTGCCAGTACTGTCACAGTGGTGCGGAAAAAAGCAAACACGCAGGTATCCCTAGCGCCAACGTGTGCATGAATTGCCACAAGGCCATCAGCCAAGGGCCAAAGACGGGCACTGCTGAGATCGCCAAGATCTACGAGGCCGTGGGCTGGGACCCCGCCACCAACACATATACCGGGCATGAGAAGCCACTGGTCTGGAACAAGGTGCACAACCTGCCGGACCTTGTCTATTTCAGCCATGAACAGCACGTGGCAATAGGTAAGATCGAATGCCAAAAGTGCCATGGACCGGTCGATACCAAGATGGACCAAGTGGAGCAGTGGAGTCCCCTCACCATGGGCTGGTGCATTGATTGCCACAACAAGACCGAGGTGAAAGTGGTCGATTCCAAGAATGGCTACTACAAGGAGATCCACCGCCGGCTCGCCACCACCCCCATGGGCCAGCAGGAGCTCCGCAAATACTTGGAGGACGAGAAGATCACCGTTCGTGAACTTGGCGGCTGGGAGTGCGCCAAGTGCCATTACTAAGACCGAACAGCGCAGACAGATGCCGAGCACGAAGCGATACTGGCAGGACCTTTCCGAGAAGGACCCTGCGCACACCCCGTCAGCCGGGGGAGCGCACGAGTTCAACGAGCCCATGCCCCTGGATCAGGTACTGGCTGACGGTGGGATCACCGGATCCACGACAAGCCGCCGGGATTTCCTGAAGTTCCTCGGATTCTCCGTAGGCGCCGCTACCCTCGCCGCATGCGAGACACCGGTGATCAAGAGCATCCCCTATGTGAATAAGCCGGAAGAGATCACGCCGGGCGTGGCGAATTGGTATGCCAGTACCTTTTACGATGGAGAGGATTATGCCAGCGTGTTGGTGAAGACGCGCGAAGGCCGTCCCATCCACATCACAGGCAATCCGCGCTTCGGTATCAATCGCGACCCGAAGATCGACAAGGGTACTATCAATGCCCGGGTGAACAGTAGCGTACTCGGCCTATATGATAGTGAGCGTCTTCCTGGCCCCATGCTGGTGAAGGATGGCGGTTTCACTCAGCACGCTTGGGCGGATATCGACAAGGCTATTGGAGGTGAACTCGCCTCGGCCAGTGCTGCAGGCAAGCGCATCGTGCTGCTCACCAACACGGTGATCAGCCCCAGCGTGAAGGCGGCCATCTCCGTGTTCACAGCAAAGCATGGCTTGAAACTCAACAGTGGTGACAAGGATGTTTCGGTCCAAGTCGGTGGAAGCGTGGATCACGTGCAGTACGACACCATCAGCTACGCCGGTCTTACCAACGCGAACTTGCGCAGCTTCGGCAAGCGGGCCTTCCCGGCCTATGATCTAACCAAGGCCGACGTGGTGGTGGGCATCGGAGCGGATTTCCTCAGCAACTGGGGAAGCAGCACCGAGAACACTTGGCAATATGCCGATCGTCGCCGTCCGGAGACCGCGACCAAGGGCATGCCGATGAGCCGCCACTGGCATTTCGAAGCGCGCATGAGCCTCACCGGTGCCAACGCGGATCGTCGCGTGGCGGTGCGTAACAGCCAATTGCCTTCTGTGGTAATGGGCCTGCATGACGCGGTCGCCAAGGGGGCCGGTGGCAGCACTGTGGGTGCAACGAAGATCTCCGATGTGGCCGATGCGGCCATCGCGCAGTGTGCGGCCGAACTGCTCGCCGCGAAAGGCAAGAGCGTGGTGATGTGCGGGAGTAATGACGTGAGCACGCAGATCTTGGTGAACAGCATCAACAGCATGTTGGGCAACTACGGAAGCACCATCGATCTGCAGAATGCGACCTCCTACCATCAAGGTGATGATGGCACAGTCGCGCAGTTGGTCAAGGACATGAACGCCGGTTCCATTGGTGCCATCCTTATCGCCAACACCAACCCCGCCTACAGCTTGCCGAATGCCGATGAGTTCAAGGCCGGACTGAAGAAGGTTGGCACCAGCGTGTGCTTCAACAGTCACGCCGATGAGACCGCCAGCCTCTGTAACTATATCACTCCGGACCACAACTGGCTGGAAAGCTGGAACGACCTCAACCCCAAGCCAGGCCACTATGCTTTGGTGCAACCCACCATCAGGCCCTTGTTCGATACCCGCCAATGGGGTGAGAGCCTGCTGAAGTGGAGCGGAGTGGACAAGGACTGGCACACCTTCGTACAGGATGTGGCGCAGACCTCCATGCCCGCGATGGCGAGCCTGCTCACCAGCTGGGACCAGTGCGTTCATGATGGGGCGTATAGCGGTACAATGAATTCGGGGGATACCCCGACAGCCTTCACCGCGGACCTCACGCAAGTTGCAGACGGAGCCAGGCAAAGTGTGAAAGGGGCAGGAGATTGGGAAGTTGAACTATATGCATCCGAGGCCTTGGGCAACGGCATGCATGCCAACAACCCGTGGTTGCAGGAACTGCCCGATCCCATCACCAAGGCTACTTGGGACAACTATGTATGCATCGCTCCCGAGGACCTGAGTGCCCTTACCGGCAAGTCCTTCACTGACCTCTACATCGGGCAAGAGAGCCCTGCACAGGTGCTGAAAGTGACCGTGAATGGCATGGCCATGGAGTTGCCAGCGATCATGAGTCCCGGCCAAGCTCCTAAGACCATTGCGATCGCATTGGGCTACGGTCGTGGCGCGAACGGTGAGCGCGTCGGTCGCGCAGCCTGCATGAAGAATGCCGACGGCAGTCCTGCACCAGTGGGTAAGAATGTGTATCCGTGGACAAGCATGCGTAACGGAACGCTGTGCTATGAGTCCTTGAACGCCACCGTGGAACCAACCGGCGCCACATATGCTATTGCACTCACCCAGACCCAGATGACAGGGATGGACCGTGAGAGCATCGTCAAGGAGACCACCTACACCGTGTGGGCCTTGCATGAGGCACGCGAGAGCTATAACGAGATCGAGACGATCCGTGTCCACAAGGACGTGAACAACGACGGCGTAGTGAATGCGCACGACAATGTGCCGGCCACCTCAGTGGATCTTTGGGCCGCCTTCCCCGTGGCCGAAGTTGGCCACCGCTGGGGTATGAGCATCGACCTCAACACCTGCATCGGCTGCGGGGCGTGCATCACCGCCTGCAACAGCGAGAACAACATCGCAGTGGTGGGTAAGGACGAGGTGCGTCGCAGCCGCGAGATGCATTGGCTGCGGATCGACCGTTACTACACCTCGGATATGCGGATCGACAACGAGGATGTCTGCTTGGCCAAGAAGCTCAAGGAGATGGAGCGGCCCAAGGAGCAGCCCACGGTGATCTTCATCCCGGTAATGTGCCAGCAGTGCAACCATGCGCCTTGCGAGACGGTTTGCCCCGTGGCCGCCACCTCACACAGCGAGGAGGGCCTGAACATGATGGTCTACAATCGCTGCATCGGCACCCGCTACTGCGCGAACAACTGCCCGTACAAGGTGCGCCGCTTCAACTGGTTCAATTACGCCACCGAACAGTTCGGCGATGTGAATCCGGCATGGGACGACCTCGGTCGCATGGTACTCAATCCGGACGTGACCGTTCGCAGCCGAGGTGTGATGGAGAAATGCTCCCTCTGCGTGCAGCGCATCCAGGCCGGCAAGTTGGAAGCGAAGAAGGCCAGTCGCCCAGTGCGTGACGGTGATATCGAGACAGCTTGCTCGTCCGCCTGCGGTACTGGCGCCATCATCTTCGGGGATCTGAACGACCGCGAAACGAAGGTGCGCTCAGGTCGCGATAACGAGCGCGGCTACCAGATGCTCGAGGAGATCGGCACTCAGCCGAACATCACCTATCTGGCCAAGGTGCGCAACACCTCGGAAGCGGACCCCAAACAAGCCTAAGAGAGAACCGCGATATGCATCAAGAAGCAGCGATCCGACCACCGCTCATCCTGGGCCACCGGACTTATGGGGACATCACCGCCGACGTGATCGCCCCCATTGAGAACAAGGCTTCCACCACTTGGTACGTCCTTCTTACCATCGCCTCACTTATCGCCACTTATGGTGTTGGCTGCATCCTCTATCTCATCAGTCATGGGATCGGATCTTGGGGTCTGAACAAGACGATCGACTGGGCTTGGGACATCACCAATTTCGTGTGGTGGGTGGGCATCGGCCATGCCGGCACGCTCATCAGTGCGGTACTGCTGCTCTTCCGTCAGCGCTGGCGGATGGCGGTGAACCGATCGGCGGAGGCCATGACGATCTTCGCCGTGATGATGGCCGCCGTGTTTCCCATGATCCACATGGGTCGCATTTGGCTGGCCTACTTCGTGTTCCCTTTGCCCAATCAGTTCGGTTCGCTCTGGGTGAACTTCAACTCGCCGCTGTTGTGGGACGTGTTCGCTATCTCCACCTACTTCTCCGTCTCCATAGTTTATTGGTACATCGGCCTGATCCCCGACTTCGCCACCATCCGTGACCAAGTGGTGAAAAAATGGCAGAAGAAGTTCTACGGGATCCTCTCTTTCGGATGGTCCGGTAATGCGAAGGCATGGCAGCGGTTTGAAGAGGTCAGCCTGGTACTCGCAGGTCTTGCTACACCGTTGGTGTTCTCCGTTCACTCGGTGGTGTCCATGGACTTCGCCACCTCACTGGTTCCCGGTTGGCACAGCACGATCTTCCCACCCTACTTCGTGGCCGGTGCTATCTTCTCTGGATTCGCCATGGTGCAGACACTCCTGCTGGTGATGCGCAAGGCGATGAAACTCGAGGCCTACGTGACACGCAAGCACGTGGAATACATGAATATCGTGATCATGGTCACCGGCGGTATCGTTGCAGTGGCCTACGGTACGGAGTTCTTCATGAGCTGGTACAGTGGTGTTGAATACGAGGCATACACCTACATGTCCGTAGGCGCAGCGACCGGCCAGTACGCATGGGCCTTCTGGGCGTTGATCATCTGCAACATCCTCATTCCTTCGATGCTTTGGTTCAAACCCATCCGGACGAGCTTTTTCTGGGCCTGGGCCATCTCGATCGTCATCAATGTGGGCATGTGGTTCGAGCGCTTCGACATCATCGTGCTCTGCCTGCACCATGATTACCTGCCAAGTAGCTGGACCATGTTCTACCCGACCTGGGTGGACGTGGGTACATTCCTTGGGACCATTGGTATCTTCTTCACACTTTACCTGCTCTTCGCCCGCTTCTTCCCGGTGCTGGCGTTCAATGAATTGAAGACGATCCTCAAGGGCAGCGGTGAGAGCTACAAGGGGGACGTGTTACCCAAATCACAGCATTGAGCGGAATGGCGAACAGAGTCATATACGCGGTCTACGAAGACCCCGAGTTGTTGAAGGGCGCCGCCCGTAAGCTGGTCACGGCAGGGGTGAAGGTGCGCGACGTCTTCAGCCCGTTCCCTGTGCACGGCATCGACCCTATCATCGGCCTCAAGCGCACGCGCCTTGGTATCGTTTCCTTCATGTTCGGTTCCTTAGGCCTCTCCTTGGCCCTCCTCGGCACCTATTACATGATGATCTATGATTGGCCGATGGATATCGGGGGGAAACCGAACGAGAACTTCTACCAGAACATCGCCGCCTTCGTGCCGGTGCTGTTCGAGTTCACCGTGCTTTGTGCGGCGCACGGGATGGCCATCACCTACCTGATCCGTAACAAGACCCTTCCCGGCATGCCAGGCCGCAATCCGGATCCGCGAAGCACTAACGACAAGTTCATTATTGAGCTGCGTACAGAGGACAATCACGGACACGACGCGGACGCGATCACCGGCATGCTCCGTGAAACACCCGTGTTCGAGATCAACGAACGCCAATGCTGAGAGCGATGTCGAACCCCGTCTCCCTATTGACCGCCATTGCCGGCGTGGGCGCGATCATCCTGGCCACCGGTTGCTCGCATGACCCGAACAGCCCGGGCTTGGAATACATGCCGGACATGTATCGCAGTCCGGCCATCGAGGCCTATGTCGATTACGGCCAGGACCCTTACTATTTCGGTGACAGCCTGGTGGATGCGCAACGCGAAACACCAAGCGCTCGTCTACCGGCCGCAGGAACTATACCCTTTGCGGAGGATGAGTCCGACGCACAATTCAATTTCCCGTATCCCTACCCCAACACGCCGGAAGGCTATGAGGAGGCCGGCCGCGATCTGCACAGCCCTATCCCCATGACCACCGAGACCGTGGAAGAAGGCCAAGTGATCTTCATGAAATTCTGTGTGGAATGCCATGGTCCCGCAGGTAAAGGTGATGGCACTGTGGTGACGAAGGGTGGCTACCCACCTCCGCCCGCATACGACGGGGCACTGAAGGACCTGCCGGAAGGCAAGATGTTCCATTCGCTCACTTACGGAAAGAACATCGCCATGGGAAGTCACGCAAGCCAGATAGACCATAAGGAGCGCTGGCTGGTGATCCAGTATGTGAAGTATCTGCAGAACGACGGAAAGATGCCCGGTGCGGCAAGCGACAGCACCGCTACGACAACCATGGCGGGCAAGTGAACAAACGGAAGCAGCGATGAATTTCACTTTTAGCAAACGGGCCAAGGCGATCAGCATGGCGTTGATCATCATCGGCCTCGTCATGGCCATCATCGGTGCCATCGGTGACCATACCGAGCAGCATCAGCACACTTGGGCGGCCTTCTTCGCCAGTGGGATCTTCTTCTTCTTCATCTCGTTGGGCACTCTTTTCTTCTTCGCTTTGAACTACATTACCGAAACCGCATGGACCGTACTTGTGAAGCGGGTATATGAGGGCGTCATGGGCTTTCTGCCTATTGGAGCAGTGGTGGTTCTGATCTGTCTCTTGGCCGGCACCTTCGGTATCAATCACCTCTGGGGCTGGATGGACCATCGCGTGCATATGGTCAGTGACCTGGACCATTACGATCCGCATCTCAAGGGACTGAACATCTATTTGAACCTGCCCTTCTTCTGGGTACGGACCATTGTGATGCTCACAGTGTTCATACTCTTCGCCCGTTGGTTCCGTGCGCAAAGCCTGAAGATGGATCATGAGACGGGCGAGTCCCTTCTTCGCCTGCATTGGGCGAACTATCGCCGTGGTGTGATCTTCATGGTGCTATTCGCCTTCTTCAGCACCTTGCTGGCTTGGGATTGGATCATGAGCATTGACGTGCATTGGCACAGCGCCCTCTTCGGCTGGTATGTCTTCTCCGGTATGTGGATCAGCGCCATGATCACGGCAGTCGTCATCACGTTGTATCTGAAGGGCAAGGGCTATCTGCCCCAAGTCAATGGCAGCCACATCCAGGACATGGCCAAGTGGGTGTTCGCCGTAAGCTTCCTGTGGAGCTACCTGTACTTCGCCCAATTCCTGCTCTACTGGTATGCCAATATCCCTGAGGAGGTGATCTACTTCCAACAGCGCATCAACGACTATCCCGGCCTGATGTGGGGCATGTACTTCACTAACTTCGCTCTGCCTATGGTGTTGTTGATGAGCCGCGATTCCAAGCGGAATTCAAAATTCCTGATCGGTGTATGCACGCTGATCTTCTTGGGTCATTGGCTGGATGTACAGCAAATGATCCTGCCGGGAACCTTGGGCGACCACTTCCATCACATTGGTATCTTGGAGATCGGATTCCTGCTGGGCTTTCTCGGTCTGTTCATCCGTACGGTCTTCAGTACCTTGGCCAAGGCGCCGCTTACTGTGGTGCATCATCCGTTCCTCGAGGAGAGCGTACATCATCATATCTGACCGGACCATCACCGCGCATAATCGAATAGCATGACGACCTTGTTGATCCTTGCCGTAGTGGTCCTCGGCCTTCTGGTGGTCTTCCGCCTGAGCCGAGTGGCCGAGCTTACCGCCACCCTGCGCGGCCAACGGCAGGAGGAGATCCCGGAGCGTGACAATCGCCTCACAGGACGGATGATGTGGGCTTTCGGCGCCCTCTACCTTTCTTTCTTCATCTGGATACCCATCCACTACCAAAGTGTCTTCCTGCCGCCGCCCGCCAGTACCCAAGGTGTGTTGATCGATGGAATGTTCCGCTTCAACTGGTACCTGCTTGGCATCGTCTTCTTCGGTACCAACATCGCCCTGTTCTACTTCGCAGGCCGCTATTATCACAGAGCGGGCAGGAAAGCCCACTGGTATCCCCACAACAACAGATTGGAGATGGCTTGGACGGTGATCCCGGCCGTAGTTCTGATCGGGGTCATTATCTATGGTCTCACGGTTTGGAATAGTATCACTGCAGCGCCAGCGCCCGGGACCATGGAGGTGGAGATCTATGCGAAGCAGTTCGATTGGACCTTTCGCTATCCCGGCAAGGATGGCCAGTTGGGAGCCACCGATTTCCGCTTGATCGATGGGGACAATCCATTGGGCGTAGTGACGCGTGCTACCATCGCCAAACGCCTAACGGAATTACGCGACCAGACCGATAAGGAAAAGGCTGATCGTGAAGCAGGGTCAACGGATCTGCCCAAGGATAAGCTGGGGGATATGGATGACCACATCTCACATCTGGAAAGAGAATCCGAAGGCATTATGAACCTGCGCACCCTGATGGAACAGGACATCGCGGCCAATGGGAACAACAGCGCCTATTTGCATGGTTCCGACGATAAGATCACCAAGGAGTTCCATCTGCCGTTGAACACCGAAGTGGAACTGCTGATCCGCAGCCAAGATGTGATACACAGCGTCTATTTGCCCCACATGCGGGCCCAAATGAACGCGGTGCCAGGCATGACCACTCGTATCCATCTTGTGCCAACGATCACAACGGATAGCATGCGCACCATCACCGGCAACCCGGATTTCGACTACATCCTCTTGTGCAACAAGGTCTGTGGTATCTCGCACTACAACATGCAAGCGCCGCTGACCGTGGAAAGTGCTGGGGCATTCAAGGTGTGGAATATCCTGTTGCCGATCTTTGAGAAGTCATCCGGTCCTTCCGTAGGCAACGCCGTCGCGGATTCATCCAAGACGCAGGTCGCTACAGAGGCCCAAGCCGCTGAAGGCAAGAACAAACAACCGAATTGAGACCATGAGCGCCGTAGCCCATCCGTCGGCGGCCGATAGCGGCCACGCCCACGCGGAGCATCATCACCACAAGGAGAGCTTCATCTCGAAGTACATCTTCTCGCAGGACCATAAGATGATCAGTAAGCAGTTCCTGATCACCGCCATCATCATGGCCTGGGTGGCCATGATCATGTCCATGATCTTCCGCCTGCAGATCGCCTTTCCCGGTGAGAGCTTCGCCTTCACCCACTTCTTTCTTGGTGATAAGTGGGCCCCCAATGGTGTGCTCAGTTCCACCATGTATCTCGCGCTGGTCACTATCCACGGTACCATCATGGTGTTCTTCGTATTGACCGGTGGTCTTTCGGGAACATTCAGCAATCTGCTTATACCCTTCCAGGTGGGCGCGCGTGACATGGCGAGCGGCTTCATCAACATGCTTTCCTTTTGGTTCTTCCTCGCGGCGACCATCGTGATGCTTTCCTCCCTCTTTGTGGAAAGCGGACCCGCTGCCGGAGGTTGGACGGTCTACCCGCCGCTGAGTGCACTGCCCCAAGCTATTCCCGGCTCCGGCACGGGCATGACCCTGTGGCTCTTCAGTATGGTGCTCTTCATCGCGGGTTCGCTGATGGGCAGCCTCAACTATATCGTGACGGTGCTGAACCTGCGCACCAAGGGTATGCGAATGACGCGCCTGCCATTGACCATTTGGGCATTCCTACTTACCGCCATACTCGGTGTATTGGCCTTCCCTGTGCTGGTGAGCGCAGTGGCCTTGCTGATCATGGACCGCATGCTGGGTACGAGCTTCTACCTCAGCGAGATCCACATCGCAGGTGAGGCGTTGGACCACATGGGCGGCAGTCCGATCCTCTATCAGCACTTGTTCTGGTTCCTTGGCCACCCAGAGGTGTACATCGTGATCTTGCCTGCCTTCGGTATCAGCTCCGAGGTGATCTCCACCATGAGCCGCAAACCCATCTTCGGCTATCGGGCCATGATCGGTTCACTCATGGCGATCTCCTTCCTCAGCTTCCTCGTCTGGGGCCACCACATGTTCATCACTGGCATGAATCCCTTCCTCGGCTCCGTCTTCGTGTTCACCACGATGTTGATCGCCATACCGAGTGCGGTGAAGGTGTTCAACTATATCGCTACACTGTGGGGAGGGAACATCATTTTTTCACCGGCTATGCTTTTCAGCATTGGCATGGTGTCCACCTTTATAGCAGGTGGTCTCACCGGCATCATACTCGCGAATAGCGCCTTGGATATACAGGTGCACGATACCTACTTCGTGATCGCCCACTTCCACATGGTGATGGGAGTGAGCGCCATCTTCGCCATGTTGGCCGGCGTCTATCATTGGTTCCCGCGGCTGTTCGGCCGAATGATGAACACAAAGCTCGGCTACCTGCACTTCTGGGTCACCCTGATCTGCGCTTATGGCGTCTTCATCCCCATGCACTATGTGGGATTGGCCGGTGGCCCCCGCCGTTACTACGAATACACCGAGTTCCCCATGTTCCAAGGCGGTGTAATGGACCTGAACGTGCTGATCACCATGTTCGCACTTGTCGGTGGGGCGGTGCAAGTGGTCTTCACGTACAATTTCTTCTACAGCATATGGCGCGGTCAGAAGGCCCCGGAAAACCCTTGGCATAGCAACACTTTGGAATGGACCGCTCCAATGAAGCAGATGCATGGCAACTGGCCCGGCCCCATCCCAACCGTTTACCGCTGGCCGTATGATTACAGCAAGCCCGGAAAGCTGGAGGACTACGTGCCGCAGAACGTCCCTTTGGAAGAGGGTGAGGAGGAGAACTAGTTCCGCTGCCTCGGCGATCATCGTGGGAATGTCCGCACTTTTGGTGCGGACATTTTATTTCAACGTGGTCAAACGGTCCCTTCTCCTCTGTTGCATCCTCTGCGCGTTTTCCGCAAAGGCACAACTGTTGGATAGCATTCGGCTCTTCACGCAGCAGCGGCCGAAGCTGGTGGTGAAGCTGGATTCGCGCGGATCCTTCATCAGCAATGTGAACGTGAAGATGGTGGGTGTGAAGGTGGGCCTGGAGCACGCAGGTCGTTTCCAGTACGGCATCGGTTACACCTTTCTCAACACGCCGATCACACAAGTGCGCTTCGTTGAAGGGCAAGGGGAGGTGCTGACCAAATTGCGTTTCGGATATGTCACGCCTTACATGGAATACGCCTTTTACGAGCGCAAGCATTGGGAAGTGCGGATCCCCGTACAACTGGGTTTTGGCGATGGTGCGCTGGTCTATGAGGACACAGAAGGCCAAAAGCAGAAATTGGAAAACGCCTTCGTCTTCCTCTATGAGCCGTCAATGACCGTTCAATACCGCTTCCTGAAATACTTCGGCGTTAGCGCGGGCTGGGGCTATCGTCTCGTATTCACCCGTGTGAACCTGGATGAGCGCCTTACAGCACCGATCTATCTGTACGGCATCAAGGTCTTTTTCGGCGACCTGTGGCAGGACATTCAGCGATAGGCCACCCCTACCTTTGAAGCATTCCATGCCTGATCCATTCGACGTCCGAAATGAGCAGCACTCCGCCTCCGACAAGGAGATGGAGCAGGTGCTGCGCCCACGCCGTTTCGAGGAGTTCGCCGGACAGAAGGCGGTCACCGATAATTTGAAGGTCTTCGTGCAGGCCGCAAAACTGCGTGGTGAGGCCTTGGACCATGTGCTGCTGCATGGGCCGCCCGGATTGGGGAAGACCACGTTGGCGAACATCATTGCGCAGGAGATGGGCGTCGGCATCCGCATCACCAGTGGGCCTGTGTTGGACAAGCCGGCCGACCTCGCAGGACTTCTCACCAATCTGGAGCCACACGACGTGCTCTTCATCGACGAGATCCATCGCCTCACGCCGGTGATCGAGGAATACCTCTATAGCGCTATGGAGGACTACCGGATCGACCTTGTGATCGACGCGGGTCCCAATGCGCGCACGGTGCAGATCAATCTGAATCCGTTCACGCTCGTGGGCGCTACCACCCGCAGCGGACTTCTCACGGCTCCGTTGCGTGCGCGCTTCGGCATCAACAGCCGTCTCGACTATTACGATGCTCCCACGCTTACAGGGATCTTGAACCGCTCGGCTAGTCTGCTGGACGTGCCCATAGTGAAGGCTGCTGCGGATGAAGTAGCGCGGCGCAGTCGTGGAACTCCACGTATCGCGAACGCGCTCCTGCGCCGGGTGCGGGACTTCGCGCAGATCAAGGGTGACGGAAGCATCGATATGGCCATCGCGAAGTATGCCTTGGAGGCGCTCAACGTGGATGCGCACGGCTTGGATGAGATGGACAACCGTATCCTGCTCTGCATCATCGATAAGTTCAGTGGCGGGCCGGTCGGCCTTAACACGGTGGCCACCGCAGTAGGTGAGGAGAGCGGCACCATCGAAGAGGTCTACGAACCGTTCCTCATTATGGAAGGCTACATCATGCGCACCCCGCGCGGACGACAAGCGACGGAGAGGGCATACAGGCATCTCGGGCGTGCGCCCGTGGCCAAGCCCGGCAGTCTCTTCGAGTGAAGGGCCTCATCGGTGGCGGGTACTATCTTTTGCGAATGACCGATCCCATGGATAGCGCGACACGCATCAAGGCGAAGGCGCACGAGCTGGGCTTTTTGGCCTGCGGTATTGCGCGGGCCGGTTTCCTTGAGGAAGAAGCTCCGCGATTGGAGCAGTGGTTACGCGAGGGGAAGCAGGGTGAGATGGGCTACATGGCCAACCACTTCGACCTGCGCTTGGACCCACGCAAACTGGTACCCGGTGCAAAGAGTGTGATCAGTTTGGCCTATAATTATTTCACGCCAAACAAGCAGACGGACCCCGACGCGCCCAAGCTGAGCACGTATGCCTACGGCCGTGATTATCACAAGGTGGTGAAGCAGCGGCTGAAGCCGTTGATGCAGTTCATCACGGAACAGTTCGGTGATGTGGACATGCGCTGCTTCACGGACAGTGCGCCAGTGCTCGAGAAAGCGTGGGCGCAGAAAGCGGGTATAGGCTGGCGCGGCAAGCATACCAATGTGATCCGCCAAGGCAAAGGCTCGTTCTTCTTTCTCTGCGAGATCATCCTCGACCTTGAACTTATACCGGACGCACCGGCCACCGACCATTGCGGCAGCTGCCGCCGGTGTATCGATGCATGCCCTACCGATGCGATCACATCTTATGGCGTGAATGGGAGCAAGTGCATCAGCTATTTCACGATCGAACTAAAGGATGCAATTCCAACGGGTGCGGGTGACTTCCGTAACTGGACCTTTGGCTGCGATATATGTCAGCAGGTCTGTCCTTGGAACCGGTTCAGCAA
The DNA here is from genome assembly GCA_041691695.1 of Flavobacteriales bacterium. Taxonomy (GTDB): domain Bacteria; phylum Bacteroidota; class Bacteroidia; order Flavobacteriales_F; family PHOS-HE28; genus PHOS-HE28. The sequence continues at coordinate 65,540 of JBEPUG010000001.1, read as the reverse complement.
GCCGCACAATGAAAGGGACTTCCTACCCAAGCAGGAACTAATGGACCTTTCAGCGGACGATTGGCACGGTATGACGGAGCTACTCTTCGAGGAACTGTTCCAAGGAAGCCCCGTGAAACGCACGAAATATGAAGGACTGAAGAGGAACTTGAGGTACTTGAGTGGAGAGGGAGGAAAGGGAGGGGATACACCACCGGGTCATGGCGACACAGAGGTGATCGGGTCTTGATCCGGGCGCGGATAGGTCACAGAGAAACAGAGGAATTCGAGTCTTGGATGATGAGCCATAAGCTTCAAACCGCAAGCTGTGCGTCGCAGGCTTGTGGCTGGAATCTTACCTCTTAAGGCTTTGAACCGAGCACGTCCGATCACCGATCCCAACCTGCATTTTCTCAGCGACTCTGCGGCAAACTCACGCGCGCATGCCCCGCTTGAAGACCTCCATGATCACATCCTTGTACATGTGGCCAAAGGTGGCGAGGCACCAGGCCTTGAGCAAGAGTTGATCGCGGTCTCCTACCCAGCGTGTGGCCTTCACCAGTTCTTTGTGGAACAGACGTGGGTCGAAGCTGACCTTCTGCAATACCTGCTGGCTGAGCTCCAGCATCTTTCTCCCTTGTTCCTTCATCGCGATCCGTTTTATGCGGCTTGCAGGCCTCAATTCTGGGATGAAGATAGATCTATCGGAAAGGTTTGGAAAGAACCTCAAAGGATAGTTGACAACTTGTAACGAGTCGATGAACCCGGGATATTCAGCGTTTAACGTCGCCGCTGTCGGATCGGTATGTTCAGCTTTCGCCAAGTATCGTTTACGGTACGAACTTGCGCTCGGCCACCTGCTTTACCTCATCCGCGTCGGCACCGCTGGTGCTATACACGTATGCCACGAGCGAGCAGTTCGCGGTATTGATCACATGGTTGATCGCACCTGCCGGAGGCAGCGTATACGTGAAGGACTCCGAGAGCGTATCTCCGGGCTGGGCACTGGTCGGGATTATCACATCGCCCCAAGTGCCGTTGAGGTTGTCCCGCAATACATGGCGGTGGTCATAGTCGGGCACGTTTTGCTGGCCTAGTGGTAAACGGACATCTTCTTGCCAGTCAATAACGTGGTCTTCCGTGAGGTAGACCGTAAGGTTGTGCGGACCGTTGATCGCATTGATCACCGCCACCTTCACGGTGGTGGTGACCACATTCGTGGCACTATTGAAGTTGAAGCTGTCGAACCAAACATCCATATCCGGTGGCAGGTCGATCACCGCTGCCACGGCACTGCTCCAACTACCAGCCCCTTGAGGAACCACGCCCCCGTATGGCATGCGATTGATCAATCCACTTGGCAATCCGATAACGGATAAGTTGTAATGTGTAGCGTATTCATCTCCGGCGGGTGTACGGAAGTCGGTGGTGTAATCTGGTGCCAGCGGAGCGGAGAATTGGGCAACCATATTGATGTCCACCACGATCACGCGTTCCTCATTCGTATTGTAAAAGTTCTGAATGCTCTCCGCTAGATCCGCAGCAGTTGGGCAGTTCGGGCAACGCGCTCCGGTGCAATCCTCGAGCAACACCCGGCGTGTAAGGCCAGTGACCGGATTCACGGGGTGCGCGTTGTCGTTCTGGGGCATGTCGATGATGTCGCAACCCGAGAGGAGAGCGAGTGCCAGCAGGAAGGTGATCAGAGTGCGCATGTTTTTCATCCCGGTCTCGGGAGGTTAGAAGGTTGTGGTGATGGAGGCGGTGAGGCCATTGGCGGCCGGTACCACGCGGCAGACGCCGCCCACGCAGAAGATGCCCGCGCGCTGGCGGCCGTAGCTGAAGGAAAAGCGGGAACCGCCGCGGATGTAGCCGAAGGTGCCGATGGGGTATTGGATCTGTTCGGTCGTCACCGGGCCGCCATAGTTGAATTGGTCCAATGCGGCCACGAACCAGTGCGGGCTGAAGGTGAGTTCCGCCAATCCCGTTGCCCAATCCCCTTGGTCCTGCTTGGTGGAAAGCTGCTGCAGCTCAAAGTGCAGCGAGGTCTTTTCGTTGAAACTGTATATCCCGTCCAGGATGTAGACGTTGGCATACACCACCGGCAATCCGGGATGTCCTTGGATGGTCGCGATGTCATAGACGAGGTTCATGTAGGTGAAGGCGAGTTCCCACTTGTCGTTGAATTTGTGACGAACCTCCGCGTTGATATCGCTATAGTATTGGCGGTTGCCCCTGGCGAAGAATTTCGTGGTATACCCGAGATAATGAATGGTGTCGTTCGGGATGGCAGTGCTGTCCAAGCTCCAAGACCCGCTCCAGTTCAAGGTGAGCTTGGTGCCGTATTTCCCGCCCAGCTTGGAACCCCGCTTGATCTTATAGAAGATCTCACCCTGATAAGCAACTTCACCATTGGGCTGCGTGGCGTAGGGGTAAAGCGTCGCAGGCAGGTTGTAGGTGCTCTGCGTGGTAAGGGTGGGGAGGAAGTTGATGTTGAGGTCGAATGGGCTAGGCGCGCCGCGATCGCTTTGGAACACCATGTTGTCATAGGTGTGTGCGCCTGCGCTGATGCCGAGCCCGCGCACGCTGTAGGTGGCATTGGCCATCAGGGCTTGACCCGGTTTGTAGATGAAGTGGTTGCTGCCATTTGGGTCGTTTATCTTATAGGCATACTCGCTGTATAGATTCCATTTCGCCGTGGTGTAATTGGCGCGAGCCGCCCACGTACCGACGTTTTCCGGGAGTTCCAACAGGGGATCCAGGTCGGCCTGGAACTTGGAGACGAAGCTGCCGCCGACAGTGAGAAAATGGCCCTTCTCCACCCACTTCGGAAAGAGGTGCGGAAAGGCCTCGGTGAGGGAGACCTCGCCGTCGATGCCACGGACAATGCCAGTGCCATCGACAAATCCGTTATCGAAGGCAAAGCGCTGCTTCCCGATGAAGGCCTTGAGGTAGATACCGGTGTCCGGGTTGAATTTCAGGCGTACGCCGTCCATGGCATTGTCCACGCCGAGGGAGCGTTCCTCATAGCTGCGGAAGGCAAGACCTTGGCCGAATTGTTCGTAGAAATTGCCCACGGTCACCTCCAGGTCGTTCGCGGTGTAGGTGGCATAGCGGTAGCCTAGTCCCGTCCCCTTGTAAGGCGAACCGGCAGGATATCCGAGCAGTGCTGGCAGATAGGTCTCGAAACGTACCCCCGCTTGGAAGTTTCCGGAGCGATAATTCAAATTACTCCATGCGTTCAGTCCGAAGTCAGCGGGAGGTTTTATGGCACCGATCTGATCGTCAGCCTGATAAAGCTGCCCATCGGTGCTGAAGTTGCCGTGGATCTGGCCGCCATCTTGGGCGAAAAGGCCGAGGGCTGCGATGAACGCGGACAGTGTGGTGGCGAGGCGTATCCGTGGATGCATGTGATACCGGTGGTGATCCTGTAATGGCTGAAGTGACGATCGGGTTCAGTGTACAATAGAAGGCCAATGGTCGTGCAAGCGCTGCGAACTGCCTTATAGAAGTGGTGCCAATTTACAGCGCCTGAGCAGTGCCGGTGCCTTTGTGTTCGATCGTTGATCCAGGAGTCTTGGAGTCCTGCTGCTTACAGTCGGCAGTTTAAGTCTACAGAGGCAATGGGTAGTCGGCAGTGACTCCCTTACTGTCCTTACCTCCATCACCTCCCATACTTCACGTAGCTCAACCTTCACTTTCCCACGAGCTTCTTCACTTGCTCATACAACTCGTTCTCATCGCCAGGCTCGTAGTTGTTGTGCTGCCAAACGATATTGCCTTTGCCGTCGACCAGAAAGGTGTGCGGAACGTTGTTGACGTTCAGAGCGCGCTTGAGATCTCCATTGGGATCGAGGTACACCTCATAATCCCAAGCTTGTCCATTCACGTAAGGGGCCACGCGGTTCATGCTGCGGGGATCGTCGATGCTCACGGCGATCAGCTTCACGCCGGTCTGCTTCTGCCAATCGGGATAAACGTCATTGATGTTGTTGAGCTCGAGCTTGCAGGGAGCGCACCATGTTGCCCAGAAGTCGATGATCATGGGCTTCCCGTTGTTGGACCATGTGTTGGTATTCACCTTCTGTCCGGTGAGTGTCTGCACGGTCACCGAGGGGACCTTGCCGGTCTGTGCGGCGAGCATAAGGGGCAGGGCGAGGGCGAGGGAGGTGATGATTTTTTTCATGAGCATGCGTTGGGTTGGTAAGCTACTGTCTGGATCGGGCGGATAGTCAAAACATGGGCCAAAGAAAAGGCCGACGGTCCGTGCATATAGTAGCAGGTCCGTCGGCCTTGTCAATGGAGATTCACACCAGCTTTATTTGGTCAGCGTGATGGTGCGGGAGGCCTTGAGACCGTCCGCTACGATGTTCATGAAGTAGATGCCGTTGTCCAGCGATCCGAAGTCCATCGGCTGCAACTGCAGACCGGCGGGAACAGTGTTGCTGTGGGCCAGCACCAGCTTACCCAAGGCATCGTACACCTCAACGGTCACGCGTGCAGCATGGTCGAGGTTATAATTCAGGTTCACGATACCGCTGCTTGGGTTAGGATACACGGTGAGGCTATTGCTCAAAGCGTTCTCTTGCTCAATGCCAGCTGGCATGTTCACATTGAGACCACCGAGGTACTGCGAACCGAAGTTACCGGCGCCGCTGTAGACGAGATGTCCACCACCGTCTACCATGTTGAAGCTACCATCAGGCGGGTGGCCATACGATGCAGAGGTAAGGCCATCACCGTAGACATCATACACGTACATGCGGTAGCAATCCTCGGGCACGGTCCAACTGTAGGTCTTGGTGGTGTGCGCATCCGCTCCACCACCAGCGGTGGCGCAGCTATATGGGCCACCGGAATGAACGATGGCACCCGCGCTGTTGTACAGTTTCCAAGTGGTCTCGGAGCAGTAGTAGTCAAGGTTCAGCGTGAAGGTGAGATTGGCCATGGCGGGCACGGCGGAACTAAGTCCGGGGTTCAGCGTGTTGTCTGCAGTGTTCGCATCGGGGGTAGTGATAGCGAAGGTCACCGTGGATGGGTCGCTTACTGTAGTTGATGGAACGGTCACGTCGGCCGTGTTGTACGTGGCCAAGCTGCCGTTCCAGGTCTGGGTGCTAAGTACAGTAGTACCCTGCATCATAGCAACATCGACCGTAGTAAGCGGGCTGGTGCCCATGTTTTGGATAGTGAGCGTCGCGTTCACATTGTCGCAGATCACTTTGTCCCCGGTGTATTGGAGGAGACTGGCGTTGATGCCACTGGCCGCGGCTTGGCAGCTGCCCACACCGGCCCAGAGTTGGGCTGTGGTTTTTTGGCCCACTTCGTTCACGATCCTATTGGGGCAGATCATGTAGATGGTGGGATAGTAGGTGATCTGGTAATCGTTGGCGATGGTCGCGTTGTCAAGAGTGGGGTAAGGTGTGCCGGTAACCCAGTCGCCTTGGGTGTTGCTGCCTGTACCATTAAGGTCTGCCAAGGTGGTGGCGGGGTCACCTTCGATGGCGAAGACCCGCACCTTGTTCTGCGCTGTGCCGGGGCCATAGGTGGTGTAGAGGTCATCCAACGCATGGGTGTTATTGTAGTTCCAGCAAGGTCCGCACCACGTAGCGAAGATGTCCAGGAACACGGTGTACCCAGAATCGGTGTAAGCGTAAAGATTTTGGCTGATGCCGTTGATGTCCGTCGCCGTGAAATCAGGCGCGTAGGAATTGGGCGGCAACTGTGCCATGGCTCCCGCAGCGGAAAGCACCATGGCAGAGAGGAGTAATTTCTTCTTCATGTTGGGCAGGTTTTACGGGTTGAGGTCACGAAGCTAAGGGTTGATCATATCCCATGGGAATTTCACTTGCGGTAATGTTGGGATCCCATCCCACCTGGTTGAGGCCCCGGTTTGTGGCATGCACCTGCCCATAGACCTTACTTTTGTACGCAATAGGACCAGATACCCAATCGACCATGAAACATCCCTACGCTCTTTCCGCCCTCGTGATCTGCTTGATGGCGTCCGGTGTGGCCCAAGCACAGTTGGTCCAGCTCACCGATGTCAATGGCAACGTCGTGACGGGCACAACGGTATATGTCACGCAGCCTTTCGCTGATAACACCACCCAGATCTTGGAGAGCGACTTGGCCACCCAGAATATTTCCGGTACCGCACGCACGGTGAATGTGAAGCGCTACGAGGTGGATGTCCCACACGGGACACAGAACTATTTCTGCTGGGACTTGTGCTATGGTGCACGGGATGCCGGTCAGAGTCCGCTCTGGGTTGCTGCCGATCCCATTTCCATGACGGCCGGACAGACCGTCAATGGCTTCCACGCTTACTATGTTCCCATTCATGTGGATGGACCCGCCACCTTCCGCTACGTCTGGTATGACACGAACGATCCGAATGATAGTACGTGGGTCGATTTCGTATTCAACGCACAGATCGTTGGCATAAATGAGGCTGCCGCGCCGGTGCGCAGCTTCACGGCTTACCCCAATCCTTCCATCGGGGGCAACATTACGCTGGATTATGACCTCGCTGCGGTCGGTGTGGGCACACGCTTGGCCATTTATAACATGCTGGGCGAGCGCAAGCTGGTGCGTAACCTCAGCGCGGCTCAAGGCCGCGTGGTCTTGAACGAGAACGACCTTGCCTCCGGGGTATGGTTCGCGGTGCTCGAGCGCAACGGCCTTGCACTGGCTACTAAGCGCTTGGTGATCGCACGTTGAGGATCGCCCGTTTCTTGAAAAGCCAGCTTGGTTCCTCCAAGCTGGCTTTTTTCAAGGACCATGTCCGTGGGCGCATGGATGTTGAGCAATACATGGATGCGATTTGTAAGAATTGCGAGGATCTCGGCACTGGCCTGATCACGATGTGACGCTCTTGCTGGAGTTGTGTTTGGGTGGTCACTTTTCGTGCCTTGAAAAGTACATCACCCCGGTTCGGGGGATCCGCTTATTTTGCAGCCCTTTTGCACCAAAACCGCGCGCCCATAGTTCCAACTTTACTCCCTCCTGCCGAACGCTCAATACCAGTTCCGGCAGGCCAGAGATGATCGATAGTCTGCGCGGCGAGATCGCGGAACGAACTCCTTCCCATGTGGTGGTGGATTGCCATGGCGTGGGCTATTTGGTGCAGGTCACCGCCAACACGTATGGCGACCTGCCCGATCACGGTGTGTGCAAACTCTTCATCCACTACGCGGTGACGATGGACGTGCGCAGCGGGCAGAGCGAGCACCGGCTTTATGGCTTCCTGGATAGGGAGGAGCGGCACCTGTTCCGCCAATTGATCGGTGTGCAGGGGGTGAGCAGCACCATCGGCTTGTCGATCCTTGGCGCACGCCGCACACAGGACCTGCGGATGGCGATCCTGCATGGTGATGAATCGGTGTTGAAGAGTGTGAAGGGCATCGGACCCAAGTTGGCGCAACGCATCGTGGCGGAGCTGAGCGGGAAGTTGGCCCACGATCCGATCGAGCATCTTGCTGTCTCCTCTGGCACTTCGGGCAATACCCTGAAGTCGGAGGCGTTATCGGCCTTGATCTCCTTGGGGCTGGATCGCGCAAAGGCCGAGCGCTCGCTACAACGGGTATTGGATGAACGGAAGAACGACCCGCCGACGGTGGAGGAATTGATCAGGCTGACCCTGAAGAACAGTTGAGCATTGTGCTCCGCGACCGATGACGGCCCCCTCTCAGCGCCCCCTTCCCATTCGTACGTGGGCCTTGTTTGCCGTGCTCTTGGGATCGTTCGCTGGCGGTCAACAGGCATACGGTCGTAGCACCATGGTGCTTCCGGTCGACAGCCCGGAAGTGGACCTGCACTATCCAATAGTCGATCCGCCGTCCAGCGGCGACAACAACACGGGCACCATCGACCTGGGCACGCCCAGCAACGTGACCAACGATGTGGTCTACGATCCGGTGACGGGCCAGTACATCCTGCAAAGCCGGATCGGCGACAACATGGACTATCGTCCGCCGCAGAGCATGACCTTGCAGCAGTACATGGACTACGACATGTCGAAGTCCATGAAGACCTACTGGCTGGACAAGAATCAGGAGGACAGCCAACGTGCGGCGAAGGGACTGATCCCGAGCATCCAAGTGCGCAACGAAGCATTCTGCCGGATCTTCGGGGGATGCAACATCGACATCCGCCCGCAGGGAAGTGCCGAGGTGACCTTCGGGCTGAACACGAGCAAGACCGAGAACCCGCGAATACCGGTAAGCCAGCGGAAGATCACCACCTTCAACTTTGACCAGAAGATCCAGTTGAACCTGGTGGGCAACATCGGGGACAAGCTGAAGATCAATACCAGCTACAACACCGAGGCCACCTTCGACTTTGAGAATCAGGTGAAGCTTGATTACACGGGCCATGAGGACGAGATCATCCAAAAACTGGAGGCGGGCAACGTGAGCCTCCCTCTTACCGGACAATTGATCCAAGGCAGCCAAAGCCTCTTCGGCCTGAAGACCGAGCTGCGCTTCGGGAAACTGACGGCCACCGCCATATTCAGCCAGGAGAAAGGCCAACGAAAGGACATCGCAGTGGCGGGTGGTGCGCAGACCACCAATTTCACCATCAAGGCGGACGAGTATGAGGCGAACAAATACTACTTCCTCAGCTACTATTTCCGCAATAATTATGAGAAGGCGCTGAGCACGCTGCCAACGGTGAGCAGTGGTGTGCAAGTGACCAAGGTGGAGGTCTGGGTCACCAATACGCGGAGCGACTATACCAACAACAGGAACATCGTGGCTTTCACGGATCTCGGTGAGGATGCCAGCGCGGCAGCTGTGGCAGCAAACCACGTGAGCCCTTTGCTAGTGAGCAATGGAACCATCGTGGACCACCCTGGTGTGATCGCTTCCAACGACGCGAACAGCCTCTACTCTACCGTATCGAACAACGCGGGCATACGCTCCTTCACGGCCGCCTCCGCTTCGCTGCAGGTGCTGGGCCTACAAGCGAGCACGAACTATGAAAAACTCGAAAGCGCGCGCCTGTTGAGTCCCAGCGAATATACATTGAACGCCCGACTAGGCTTCATCGGCCTGAGCCAGAACCTGAACAACGACGAAGTATTGGCGGTGGCCTACCAGTACACCTACCAAGGGCAGACCTTCCAGGTCGGGGAATTCAGTACCGATGGTATCGCCCCGCCCAAGGCCCTGATGCTGCGCCTGTTGAAATCCACTATCACGAACCCGCTGCTTCCACTGTGGGACCTGATGATGAAGAACGTCTATTCCCTTGGCGCCTTCCAAGTGAATCCGCAGGACTTCCGGCTGGAACTGCTCTACAACAACCCCACTACCGGTGTGGACCTCAATTACATTCCGAAGCCACCCATTGACCAGATCCCCCTGTTGCGCGCTTTGGCCCTTGACCGGTTGGACGCGCAAGGAGCACCAAACCCGGATGGTAGTTTCGACTTCGTGGACAATGCTGCCACGCTGGGTGGAACCATCAATGCGGACAATGGTCGGGTCTTCTTCCCTGTGTTGGAGCCGTTCGGCAGCTACCTGGACCAACAGTTGATCGGGCCGGATCCGAACAACCCTATCCAGGGTCCGCTGGTGAGAAAGAACATCGTCTTCCAGCAGCTCTATGACAGTACGAAGACGGCCGCTGAAAATCTACCGGCACTGGACCGCTTCACGCTGAAGGGCAGTTTCAAAAGCGCCAGTAGCGATGTGATCAGCCTCAACTCGGTGAACATCCCGCAGGGTTCTGTAAGCGTTACCGCCGGAGGCGTGAAGCTGGTCGAGAACCAGGACTATACGGTGGACTACAATTTGGGCCGGGTGAAGATCCTCAACCAAGGCATCCTTGAGAGCGGCACGCCGATAAACGTGAGCTTGGAGAGCAATTCGCTCTTCAGCATTCAGACCAAGACGCTTGCTGGCGCGCGCTTCGACTACAAGGTGAACAAGGACCTTGTCCTTGGCGGGACGGTGATGAACCTTTATGAGCGGCCCCTGACGCAAAAAGTGAACGTGGGGGACGAGCCGATCGCCAACACCATCTTCGGGTTGGATGCGAACTGGAAGACCGAGAGCAACTACATCACTCGCCTGGTCGATAAACTGCCGTTCTATGCCACCAAAACGGTGAGTACGGTTGATGCCAGCGCGGAAACCGCCTACCTCATTCCCGGGCACAGCAAGGCCATCGGTGCTGCGGGCACGAGTTATATCGATGATTTCGAGGGCAGCGTGAGCAACATCGACATGCGCACACAAAGCCAATGGTTCATGGCACCTACACCGGAAGGGCAGACCGGGGACCTCTTCCCGGAGGGAGAATACATCAATGACCTGCGCACCGGATTCAAGCGCGCGCTGCTCGCTTGGTACGTGATCGACCCCTTGTTCTTCAACAACAACAACCTGCGCCCCCCCTTGCCGGACGGCTCCGATTCGGACAACCGGTCACGCGAAGTGTTGGAGAGCGAGGTGTTCCCCAACAAGCAGTTGGCCACGGGCACACCGTCGAATATCGCGGTGTTCGACCTGGCCTATTATCCTACCGAGCGTGGGATGTACAACTATACCCCGAACCTGGACCAGAATGGGAACCTGCAAGATCCCGAGAACAATTGGGCGGGCATCGAGCGGCGCGTCACCACCACGGATTTCGAGGCGAGCAATATCGAGACGGTGCAATTCTGGATCATGGACCCCTTCAACCCGGCCGTGAGCAATGGGAACGGGGAGCCCGCCACCAATGTGGATGCTGCGAATACCACCGGTGGCGATCTATACATCAACCTGGGTAACCTGAGTGAGGATGTGTTGAAAGACAGCCGGAAGAGCTTCGAGAACGGATTGCCAAAGAATCCGCAGGACTCAGCTTCCACCGCCGTCACCGCTTGGGGCGTAGTGCCTACCACTCAGAGCGTGGTGAACGCCTTCGCCATCGCGGACAACAACAACACCTACAAATACCAGGACGTGGGCATGGACGGACTGAGCGATGATGACACCCGCGCCTTCAAGGCCGGTCAGAACGAGCAGCTCTTTTTCAAGACCTATCTCGACAGCTTGTTACCGGGTGCAAAGGCGCGCTGGAATAGCGATCCCTCTGCGGATGATTACCACTACTTCCGTGGAAGCGATTACGACAGTCCACCACGTTCGATCCTGGACCGGTACAAGCGCTTCAACGGCGTAGAGGGAAACTCGATCACCGACGAGGACAGCCCGGAGAACTACCCTACACAGGCCACTACGTTGCCCACCACCGAGGATATCAACCAGGACCAGAACCTGAGCGAGAGTGAGAGCTACTTCCAGTACCAGATCAAGCTTCGACCGGCGAACATGATCATCGGGCAGAACTTCATCACGGACCGGGTGCTGGGAAATTCGCCGGATGGAAAGCAGGTCTACTGGTACCAGTTCAAAGTGCCGGTCCGCCAGCCGGAGAAAGCGGTGAACGGCATTCAGGATTTCCGCTCCATACGCTTCATGCGCATGTTCTTGAAGGGCTGGGCGCAACCGGTGGTACTCCGCTTCGCGCGGCTCGACTTTGTCCGAGGGGAGTGGCGCAAGTACCTTCAAAGCTTGGAGACACCTGGAGAAGTGATCGGCGGCGATCCGGACCAGACCACCTTCGACGTGGCGGCGGTGAACATCGAGGAGAACGGCAACCGAGTGCCGATCAACTATGTGTTGCCTCCGGGGATCAACCAGCAGACGGACATCGCCAGCGCGAATCTGCGGGCCTTGAACGAGCAATCCTTGGAACTGAACACCTGCGGCCTGCGCGACGGCGACGCGCGGGCGGCGTTCCGCAATGTGAGCTTCGACATCCGCAGTTACAAGAAACTCCAGATGTTCATCCATGCCGAATCCGCGGACCCCGTGCATCCGATCAAATACGGCGACGCCACTGTCTTTATCCGCTTGGGCAATGACTACACGGACAACTATTACGAGTACGAGGTGCCTGCTACGCCTTCCGCCTTTAACAACAACGATCCCTATAGCGTGTGGCCGGAGGCGAACAACATGGTGGTGGAATTCGCCAAGTTGAATGACGCGAAGATCCAGCGCAACCAGGCGAGTTTCCCGGTGAGTCAGCGCTATATCGTGATGGACGGCGACCGGCGGATCACGGTGAAGGGGAATCCGAACCTGAGCCAGATGACCACCATCATGATCGGCATCCGCAATCCCAAGCGGGATGGACCCGAGGCGAACATATGGGCCAACGACGACGGATCCTCGAAGTGTGTGGAGGTCTGGGTGGACGAGTTGCGCCTTACCGATTTTGACCAGCACGGCGGCGGTGCCACGATCGCACGTGTGAATACCACCTTGGCGGACCTGGGGTCCATCAGCGTGGCGGGCAACTATAGCACCCCCGGCTGGGGCAGCATCGACAAGACCGTTAGCGACCGCCAGAAGGACACACGCTACGGCATCGACCTGAGCGCCAACCTGGAGATGAGCAAGTTCCTTCCGGAGAAAAGCTTGATCAAGGTACCGATGTACCTCGGTTACTCGGAGCAGATCATCAATCCGCAATACGACCCGTTGAACCCTGATATCCTGTGGAGCGATGCCACGCGATCGCTCACGCGGGACGAGCGGAAAGCGCGCATGCAGGAACTGCGAACCTATACGCGACGGCGCAGTATCAACTTCACCAACATCCATAAGGAGAAGCCGCAGGGCAACAAACCGGAGCATTTCTTCGACGTGTCCAACTTCGGGATCTCATATGCCTATGGGGACCAGGAATACCACGATGTGAACACGCAGTATGAGAATACGCGCACATACAGTGGTGGGATCACTTACCAGCACAACCCGAAGCCCCGCCCTGTAAAGCCTTTTGAGAACATCGCCTTCATAAGCAATAGCAAATGGCTTCGCTTGATCAAGGACCTCAACTTCAACCTTGGATTCAAGCAGATCACTGCACGTACCTCGATCGATCGTAGCTATGTTGAGCGGTTGATCCGACCAAACCCGGACATCGAGAGTCTCCCTCCGGCCCCAACCTACAACAAGGCCTTCAACTGGACCAACCAATATGGGTTCCGCTATGAGATCAGCAAGAGCCTCAAGGTGGATTTCAATGCCAACAACAACGCCATCATCGGTGAGCCTGCCGGCCGGGTGAACACTGATGACCATGATGAATACCAGATGTGGAAGGATAGCGTGCTCACCAGCATCAAGCACTTCGGTGAGACCACCGGATACAACCAAGCGGTCAACCTCACCTACACGCTGCCCTTTGACAAGTTGCCGATCACCGATTGGATCACCGCGAACGCGACCTACGCCGCAGCCTACAAATGGGACCGCGCGCCGCTGACACAGGACAGCGTAGGCAACACCATCCAGAACTCGCGCAACATCAACCTCAACGGTCAATTCAACTTTGTGAGCCTATACAACAAGATCAAGTTCCTGAAGAAGATCAATGACAAGGCACGAAGCAACGGCCAGCCCAGCAAGCCCGCGAAGACGCCTGCAGGGGGCAAGGGAGGGACCAAGGCCAAGGCCGATGACAAGACCAGCGGTGGCATCCATCCGTTGGAGGGATTGGCCCGCGTGCTGATGACGGTACGCACGGGTACCTTCACCTACAGCCAGAACAACGGAATTCTGCTGCCCGGATGGAAAGAGGGTGCCAACGTATTGGGCATGGCACCGGGCTTTGGAGCACCAGGCTTCGGTTTCTTGCTGGGTCAACAGAACCAGGACCTCGGTGGCAACTACGTGCGTGACTTCGCCACCGCATCCGCCGGAAAGGACTGGTTGGTGAAAACGCCGAGTATCTATAATCCCTATACGGATACGCGGACGGAGACCATCAATGGCAGGTTGACACTGGAGCCGTTCAAGAGCATGCGTATCGAACTACTGGCCACGCGCATGGCCAGTGAGAACCGAAGTTCCTTCTTCCGTTGGAACGAGACCGAGCAGCGGTACGTGAATGATAGTCCACAGGAGTTCGGTAGCTACAGTGTGAGCACCATCGACTGGGCCACTACCTTCAGTAAGGATGATAAGAACTCCGTGAACAGCATCTTCAACACCCTGCTGACAAATAGACCGGTGATCAGCCAACGCTTGGGCATTGCCGACCCGGACCGCAGCGGGCCCACCGACAGCCTTTACTACGTCGGCTATGGTGGCACAAGCCAAGACGTGGTGATCCCCGCATTCCTTGCCGCCTATTCCGGCACCAACGCGTCGAAGGTGAAACTCAATCCGTTCTCGCTGATCCCGCTGCCGAACTGGGACATCACCTACGACGGCCTAACGAAGCTGGACCTCTTCAAGAAGTTCTTCCGGACCTTCACATTGAAGCACAGCTACCGGAGCACCATGAGCATTGGCAGCTATCAGAGCAACCTGCTCTACCAGCAGGGCGGAAGCGTGCTGGACGCTGGCGGCAACTTCCTACCGCAGAAGCAGATCTCGAGCGTCACCATTTCCGAGGTGATGCATCCGCTGCTCAGTTTCGACGCCACGTTGCAGAACAGCCTGCTGGCCAAATTCGAATACAACCGCGACCGCAACCTAGGCCTGGGCCTTACCAATGACCAAGTGACGGAGGTGCGCGGCAAGGAGTATGTCATCGGCAGTGGATATCGTTTCAAGAACGTGAAGTTCCCCGTGCAGATCGGTGGTAAGACCCCGAAGAGCGATCTCAATCTGCGCGTGGACCTAAGTTGGCGTCAGAACAACACGGTGATCCGCCAGATCACCCAGGACCAGAATCAGATCACCGCCGGACAAGACATCATCTCCATCAAGACCAGTGCGGATTATGTGCTGGATCAGCGGCTGAACCTGCGCATCTTCTACGAGCGGGTGATCAACAAGCCGGTGATCAGCACTTCCTTCCCCAGCGCCAATACCAATTTCGGCATCAGCCTGCGCTTCACGCTCACCCAGTAATATTGCGGCGCGATCACGAAACACATCCTCGAACCCATCAACCCGGAACACAATGAATATCCCCGCAGAACTCAAGTACACAAAGGACCATGAATGGGTGCGCGTTGAAGGCGAGCATGCCGTGATAGGCATCACCGACCACGCCCAAGGCGAGTTGGGCGATATCGTCTTCATCGATATCAATACCGAAGGGCAGGATGTGGATCAGGAGTCCGTCTTCGGCACGGTGGAAGCGGTGAAGACGGTAAGTGATCTCTTTATGCCCATCAGTGGGACCGTCGAGGAAGTGAACTCCGCATTGGCAGATGATCCGGCCTCCGTGAACAAGGACCCTTATGGAGCGGGCTGGATCGTGAAGGTGAAGATCACCGACGCCGGGCAGCTCGACGGGCTGCTGTCGGCCGGACAGTACAAAGAATTGATCGGCTAAGTCCGTTCGTCGTGTGGGTTTTCAATAAGATGCTATGGGCTTGGCTGTGGGCTGCGGTCATCCTTGTGCTAACGTTGATGCCCGGTAATGACGTCCCGACCTGGAGTTGGGCCGATACCATCCATTTCGACAAGTTCGTACATGTTGTGCTCTTCGGAGGGCAAGCCTTTCTGCTCGGCCAAGCACTGGCCGTGAAAGGCAATGCGAAGAAGGCATTCCTTGTGGCCATGGTGGTCGCTATCGCATATGGTGGTACCATCGAACTGCTTCAGGGCGCGATGGGCATGGGTCGAGATGCGGATTTCTTCGACCTGCTCGCAGACAGTGTGGGTGCGGTGATCGCCTTTGTGATCCTCAGCATGCAAGAGCGGGCGAGAGTCTAGTGCTCCGCAATTCGCTAGCACCCGATAGGTCGGCTGATAACGACGAGCCGACATTGTCTTCGGCGACAGGCGCACCAGCACGTCCAGATATAAGAAGTCCCTTAGGGGGCCTTTTACATCAAGACGTGGGATGACTCACACGATCATCCCTGCCGCCACCGTTTCATTGGTGGATTCGTCGATGAGGATCAGGCTGCCTGCGTTGCGATTGCGCCCGTAATTGTCGAAGTTCAAGGGCACCGTGGTGCGCAGAAGGACCCGGCCGATATCGTTCATGCCGATGACCTTGTCGTCCTCGTTCTTACGCAAGGTGTTGATGTCCATCTTGTACTTCACCTCCTTTATCATGCAACGGGCATCCCGCGTCGTATGCTTCACAGCGTATTTACCATTCGGTTGCAAGGGTCGCTCATTGAGCCAACAGAGCATCACGTCGATGTCCTGACTTGTTTGCGGGAGGTTGTTCGGGCTGACGATCATATCGCCGCGGCTGATATCGATCTCATCCGTCAAGGTCATTACCACACTTTGCGGAGCGAAGGCCTCCTCCACTTCACGTTCGCCTAGATGGATCGATTTGATCGTGCTTTGAAATCCGCTGGGAAGGATCTGGATCTCATCGCCCTTGCGGAATATGCCGCCGGTGACCTGCCCCGCGAATCCCCGGAAGTCATGCCATTGCTCGGTCATTGGGCGGATCACCGTCTGTACAGGGAATCGGCGATCGATGTGGTTAAGATCGCCCGCGATGTGGATATTCTCCAGCAGGTACATCAGCGTAGTGCCTTGATACCAGTCCATCCGGGTGCTTCGGTTCACTACGTTGTCGCCCTTCAATGCACTGATGGGGATGAAATTCAGGTCGCGCGTCTCAAGCTTGCTGCTGAAATCCTCCAGTTCGCTTTGTATGGACTTGAAGACATTCTCATCGTAGTCCACAAGGTCCATTTTGTTCACGCAAAACACCACGTGGGGTATGCCCAGCAAGGATGCTATGAAAGCGTGCCGGTTGGTCTGTTCTTGGATCCCTTTGCGGGCGTCCACAAGGATGATGGCCAGGTTTGCCGTGCTCGCTCCGGTGACCATGTTACGGGTATACTGGATATGGCCCGGCGTGTCAGCGATGATGAATTTTCGCCGTGGCGTGGCGAAGTAGCGGTAGGCCACATCAATGGTGATCCCTTGTTCGCGTTCCGCGCGTAGGCCGTCCGTGAGGAGACTAAGGTCCACATCACCGCTTCCGCGCTTGGCACTGGCGCGCTCCACAGCTTCCATCTGGTCGTCGAAAATGGCGCGGCTGTCATATAACAAGCGGCCGATAAGGGTGCTCTTCCCATCATCCACGCTGCCGGCCGTGGTGAAGCGTAGGAGGTCCATGTCGAGATAGCCCCGTGATCTTTCTTCCTTCATGTTCAATGGTTCTGTTATGCCATCATGGCCCTCTCGATATCCGGGGGCATGCTGGATCTGGATCTAGAAATAGCCTTCTTTTTTGCGGTCCTCCATAGCGGCTTCACCACGCTTGTCGTCCATGCGGGTGCCACGTTCTGTGGTGCGGGTCGATGCCACCTCTTCAATGATCTCCTCCAAGGTGGAGGCGGGGGAATCGACCGCTCCGGTGCAGGTCATGTCACCGATGGTGCGGAAACGCACGCGCATGCGTTCCACCTTTTCATCCGGCTTCAGGTTCATGATATCCGCGTAAGCATAGATCACACCGTCGCGGTGGAACACATCGCGTTCATGACTGAAATAGATGTTGGGGATCGGGATGTTCTCCAAGAGGATATACTGCCACACGTCCATCTCGGTCCAGTTGCTGATCGGGAATGCGCGGAAGTGTTCACCTGGCCGTTTGCGCCCGTTGTAGAGATTCCACAGTTCAGGACGCTGGTTCTTCGGGTCCCATTGGCCGAACTCATCGCGATGGCTGAAGACGCGCTCCTTTGCTCGGGCCTTTTCCTCGTCGCGTCGCGCCCCACCTATGGCGCAATCGACCTTGTAGTGAGCGATGGCGTCCAACAAGGTCACGGTTTGCAGCTTATTGCGGCTGGCGTAAAAGCCCTTCTCCTCTTGGACCTTGCCTTGGTCGATGCTGTCCTGTACGCTCCCCACCTGCAACGTGGCACCATACTCGGCGACCAGACTGTCCCGGAAGTTGATCGTCTCAATGAAATTGTGGCCTGTGTCGACATGGAGCAGCGGAAATGGCACCTTGCCTGGGAAGAATGCTTTGCGTGCCAAGTGGAAGCAAAGAATGCTGTCCTTTCCACCACTGAAGAGCAGGGTGGGGTTGTCGAACTGGGCGGCCACTTCACGCAGGATCTGCATGCTCTCGCTCTCGAGTTCCTTCAGATGTGTAAGTCGGTATGAATGCATGACGTTCAGTTGCGTAAGACACTGGTTGTTACAAAATGGAAGAGTTCATCAGCGGTATCCTGCTCGCTTCGGCCGATGGTGGGTAATCGCAGAGAAGGCGCAGGCGGTGCCTCGAACGGGGAACTGATGCCCGTGAAGTCCTTTATCTCGCCGCGTCTGGCCTTTGCGTAAAGGCCCTTCACATCGCGGCGCTCACACTCCTCGATAGGAGTATCCACGAATACCTCCAAGAAGTCCTTGTCGCCGATGATGGTGCGCGCTTGTTTACGGATAGCGATGGTGGGACTCACGAAAGTGCAAATGACCACTGCGCCATTCTGCACGAAAAGTTTCGCGATCTCGGCGATCCGCCGAATGTTCTCCGTGCGGTCCTCTTCGCTGAAACCAAGATCGCTGTTGATGCCTGTGCGGACATTGTCACCGTCCAGCACCACTGCATATCTGCCTGCGTGTTGAAGTTTCCGCTCCAATTCAATGGCAATAGTACTCTTGCCGCTACCGCTCAATCCCGTCATCCAGATCGCCCGGCCGGATTGGCCAAGGAACGCTTCTTTGTCCGTTCGCTGCAACAAGCGATCGGTCACTGGATGGATATTGGAGATCTGGGAGGGCATGTGCTGCTCTTCAGCGTCAGTATCGAGGTTAGCGAGGAGAGTCGTAAAGGTCGGGATTTTGCTCCGGCTCCTCTTCACGGGTTTGAAAGGTACTGCTGTGCATCGTGTTTCAGCATTCCGGAGAGGACCCTGGCCCCGGCAGTGTTGAGGTGCGCGATGTTCTTGAAGTCCGTGTCCGGTAGCCGGACGTGGGAATAGTTGTAGACGTGCACATTGGGGAATCGCGTCTCCCATTCCTTGAACTTGGCCAAGACCCGGTCATAGTTGGCCATGCCCTTGAGCTCGCTGGGGTGCTGCGGGGTATAGACGATCAGGATGGGACGGTCCGGACGTTGGGCCAACTGGGCCTCAAAAAGTTCGATGCGATCCTTGGGTTCGGAGAACAAGAGAAGTGCGTCAAGCCCTTGCAATCGAGCAAGTCCTTGTGCGGAGATCGCCTCTTCCACATGTGTTTTCCGGAATAGCAGGTCGTGCTGCTCAGCGATCTCATTGTCCCGTGCATCCACTTGGCTTTTCAGCACTCGAGGGGAGGCAGGATTGTCGATGAAAAGTCCTCCCTTGGAAATATGTTTGCGTTGTCCGGTCTCCTTCCGGGAAGCGCTGCGGATAAAGGTGAGGATGCTGCCGTAATAGCGCACGCCGGGTATCGACCATCGCAATTCATCCCGGCCATTCTTCTTCAGGTAATCACGTACGCCAGGCTTATCAATGATGGGCACGAAGGTGGCCGCGTCGATGGTATGCTCCGGTTCATGGATGAAGAAGCGATGGTTGAATTCGATGATGATCGGAGCCGTGCTGGGCTTCGCCAGTTCATGGGCCAACTCGAACTCGATCACGTCATAGTTGCACTTGTCCATCCCGTAGTTGAACACCGTTGGACCCAAGGTGTCCGGGATGAATGCACTGCGTGCCTTGGAGCTACCGAAGATCGGGATCTCCAACGGATCGGTTGAGGAGACCAGCCGCAGCATTTTGCTTTGGTTGGAATTCGGGTCCCGAAAGATGATCTTTTTCGCCATCCACTGGTCCAAGCACAACGCTATCGCCACGAACGCGATGATGAAAAAGGCGGAATATCTCAGTAGTGTGCGCATGGCTCAGAACTGGAAGTAGATGAACTGGTTACTGGAATCGGAGCCCATCAGGAAGATCAACACTAGCATCACGGTAATGTACATCCAGTTCCAGCGGAAACGAAGCTCCCTATTGAACAAGGTGGTCACGGCAAGCAGTACCAAGAGGATCATGCCGATGTACATCTCGGCCATGAAAGCTGATCGCAGGTCGCTGGCCTTTAGCCGGGTATCCAAGCAGATGCGTTTGATGATCTCGAAGGCATCGGTCACGTTCCCGGATCGGAAGAATACGCCCAGTAGCGCAAGCAGGTTGAAGTTCCAGATAGCCAAGATCAACTTGCCCACGCGGGAACGGTTGAATTCCCTCAGCGGCTTGATGCCTTGGTACATATTCTGAAGCACCATGATAACACCATTGAAAAAGCCGAAGAGCACGAACGTCCATGCGGCACCGTGCCACAGGCCGATCACCACGAAGACGAAGATGGTCACCGCCCACGCCCAATCGCGATAACTGAAGATCAATGGCTTGAAGAGATAATCGCGGATCCAGGTGGTGAGGGACATATGCCATCGGGCCCAAAACCGGCTGAGGCTGGTGGTGAAAAAGGGGCGGTTGAAGTTTTCCTGCAATCGCACTCCCATCAACCTGGCAGAACCTATGGCGATGTCCGTATATCCAGAGAAGTCAGCGAACAACTGGATGATGAACATGACCGAGGCCACATAGTATTGGAGCCCCGTCCCACCCGGTACGTGCGCGAACATCTGGTCCACGTAAAGGGCCAAATTGTCTGCAACTACCACTTTCTTGAAGTAGCCCAGCAGGATCTTGTTGATGCCGTATCGCACGTCATCCTTTGTCAAGGCAGGCGGACTATGCAACTGTGGGATCAAGTGGCCTGGCCGCTCGATAGGACCGGCCACCAATTGCGGGAAGTAGGAAACGTACAATGCGAAATAACCGAAATGCCGCTCTGCCGGAGCCTTCCCCTTGTAGACATCGAGTGTATAACTCAAGGTCTGGAAGGTGTAGAAAGAGATCCCGACCGGCAGTATGATATGCAGGATGGGACTGTCATAGAAGATATTGAATTTCGCCATCATCACCTCCACATTGTAGGTGAGGAAGTTCAAGTACTTGAAGAAGAAGAGCATGCCCAGATTTACGCACAAGCTCATCATCATCCACCCCTTCCGTTTGCGTTTATCGGTCGTGTTGGCCATGCCGATACCCGCCCAATAATCCACGATGGTGGATATGAACATGAGGATGGCGAAGGCCGGCTTCCAGCACATGTAGAAGTAGTAGCTGACGATCAACAGCATGATCCAGCGATACTTCTTTGGCATCAGGTGGAAGACCACCAGCACCAACGGCAGGAAAAGGATGTATTGGAAGGAATTGAAAAGCATGTTCCTAGTTACGGCTGGCGGCTAATACGTGAAGATCGCGGGCATGGTTTTCCAACATCGAATCCCAACTCAGGTCTGATAAGGCTTTCTGCCGACTTGCGTCCCGCATGCTCTCCCAGGCCAACCGGTCGGTAAGAAGAAGTTCGATCCGCTCATGCATGGAGGTAGCACTGTCACAAACATGGACATCAACACCTTCGACCAAGGAGATCCCTTCCACCCCGATGGAGGTGGTGACGCATGGTATCCCACGATACATCGCTGTTACCACTTTCACTTTTGTGCCACTGCCAAACCGCAATGGCGCCACAAATGCACGGCTCTTGCGGTAGAACGGTTCAAGATCCTCCACAAATCCATGCAGCTGAACGTCCTGTAATTTGTCTACTGCCATCTTCAAATCGTCCCCGGCTCCTTGGCCAAGTATATCGAAGTGAAGGTCTGCATGTGCGGACTTGAGCCCGGGCCAAACTTCCCGCAGGAACCACAGCAGTCCATCGCTGTTCGCCGGCCAGCTCAGTGTGCCAACGTACATCAAAGTATTACGAGTATCCGTGTATTGGAGTTGGGGAGCGGCCAATGCGCTGTCATCGCCTAAATGGTAGGTCGTCCGGAACTTATCCTTGGCCACTCCGAGGCCTTCAAGTTCAGTTTGGTCGTTGGGAGCCGCAAATACGATATCCGCCCGCTGGCAGCTTCGACCTTCGAACCGTTTTACACGGGCCGCTTCCAAGGCGAGTACGATCCGCTCTGCCGAATTCTTGGCCACAGCGGTGGAACGCTTCCACATGATGAACTCCGCGTTGTGCTGATGCAAAGCCATCGGAAGAGGTGACGGAGTTGGAACGTAATTGGCCATTTCGAGATGGTCCACCAGGATCACATCGTTGTTTTCCAACGCGTTCCTCATCGCGAGGGATAGGTCGGCGGAGCTATTGCGGAAAACATTCAATGTAGGACTTACCACTAGGCTGCGCAGAAAGTTCAAGGGAGTCCTGGCTCGGTCGATGGGAAAGCCTTTGCTGGCCCGGCCAAGAGCGACCTTATTCGACAAGGATGAGTAATTCGATGCATCCATTCCTTTCAACACGGTGAAGAGCGTGACCTCAAAGGATCTGGATAGATGCTCGAGCAGGCGCCAGCTTTTAATGGTGCCACCACTGACAGGAGGGTAGGGCAACTGACTGGTGAGAAACAGAAGACGATGCTTTCCCATCCATCGTTATCAAACCGCACGCCGCCAATTGTACTTTATACCGCCCCAAAAGCTCAGCCGTTTTTCCTTTTTCGTGCTGAAGAATCCGAACCATGGTAGCCGATCATCCAAGACCTTATTCACCACCAAGCCCAGTTCTGGTAATTTGCCACTTAGCTGCGCCAGCGCCAATTCCTCCAAGGTGGCGTAACCGGTCTTTCCGATCTCGCAGATCACCAAAGCGTGGTCAGCAAAGGGTAAGGCGGTCCAAGCGGGCAGGGCGCTAGCGCTGGGGCCGATGATAAGGATCTGCGAATAGCCTTCCGGCCTGAAAATGTCAGAGGCCCAGCTTCCTGGATTGCCCGTAAGTATTGCCTTGTCCAAGTCCTGATGATACGGCTGGATCACGAGACGGTTGACCGGTGCAGACGCTGCTTCATCAGAGAGGGTATCGATGATCAATGTCTTATTGCCACGGGCTGCGAGCACGGCGGCCAACATGTGTGTGAACGTGCGACCGCTTCCACTGGTGTTGGCATTGCTGATTACGCTGACCTCCGGGCCCACTGAGGGCTTCATCAGTTCAAGGCCACGGGCCAGTTTGGAGGTCTCGATGAATGCCTGGGAAACTGGACGGGCGATCAATGCATCGGGGTCGGTGAGGCCAGTGAAAGGTATTTGGCCTAACAAAGGTGCGTTGGGAAGGGCACGCGCAACATCCTTGATGCTTTGCACCCGGTCACTGAACAATCCTTTGATCACCAGATAGCCCAAGGGAAAGATCAAACTCAAAAGGACCGCCACCACCAAGAGGATCACAATGTTGGGGAAGTAGGGGTCGGTACTGGTGAGGTAGGCAGGTGTGATCAAGCGTACCTCCGGCGCGATGGCCGCGCGTGCAATGCGGAGGTTGGCCAAGCGAGTGAGCAGGTCACCATGCTGGCTATCCAAGGTTTTGGCATCGCGCGACTTGTCATCCAGTTCACGTTCCGTCTTCGGGATGGCATTCTGTTGGCTAGCGAGCTTGCTATATTGCTGGTTGATATTCGCCAGCATCATGTTGTTCGTTTCCTTGAATCCTTCCACGGATTTTAGGATGTTCGTCCGCTGTTGATCCAATCGCTGGGTCAATTGGGTATAGTAGGGATGTGCGGTCTTCCCATCGTTTTTCAAGGCCGCTATGTCGGATTGCAGCGATACAAGCTGCTCGGTCATATCGTTGAGGATAGGGTCTTGGATCCCGAATGCCTTGGGGCTGATTGGTTGGTCGCTGGTGCTCTGTTCCGATAGAAGTTTTTGCAGATAGCTGTAATACTTGTCCTTTACGGTCAACGTCTCCCTCTGCTTATCCAAACCATCGCTACGTTCCATCAGCATCACCTTCTCATGGTCCACGTCGGTGACGCTCTGAGCTGTCCGGAATAATTCCACAGCATTGCTGTTCGCATCGAGGAGTGCCAGATTGTGGTTGATCTCCGCTTGGACTTGGGCAATTGTAGCATCCAAGGTCTGGCTGCGCTCCGACATATGGGTATTTACATAGGCTTGAGATACAGCATTGAGTATGTCGATCGTCCGTGCGGCCGGCGCGCTGGTATAGTTCAGTAGCACCGTGGTGGCGTCGGTCTCCACAAAATCGGAGGTGATGGAGCTTATGAGGTCCAATGCAACATCCCGAGGATCCCGGATCTTGAATCCATAAGTGGTCGCTGTGCTGTCCCGTTCCTCAACTGGCGCTTGTTGTACACGCAGCCTTAAGCTGTCAAGCATGAACCATTCCCCCCAATGCTCCTTGCGGTCCACATCGATCTCACGACGTGTTGGGCCATATTTTCCATCACCTTCCAAATGGAAGGTATTGCCATCCACACGGGTAACATAGAAAGTGATGTCGTTCGGAATGGCATCCTGGCTAGGCATGCTCGAACTGTCCACCTCCATGATGATCGGTTTGACAGGATAGAGCGGCCTGTCGATCAATCCCCACCGATAGTATTCCGTTGTCAGACCCAGTTGCTTCACCACGGAAGCGACGATCGGTTGCGAGGTGATCCTGAGCTTTTCGTTCGTGTAATAATTCTTGTCCGTAGTCGTAGAGGTGCGATCGGGGTCTTGTACCAGGCGGTTGGGGTCGTCGTAACGCATGGGCGTCTCGATCAAGACGCTGCTCGTGGCCGCATAGTGCGGGGGCACGAATATGACCAGAAGGATCACGATCACGAATAAAGCGGCTGCAGCGGCGAGCAGCAACGGCCACGAGCGCAAATAGTGGCGCACAAAGGCCTTCAGGTCCGTGTCAACAAGGCCTGTCGAGTTGGTCATTTGCATTGCCAAGAGTTGATCACTTGTGGATGTTTATTGTAACGATCAAGGTCGCGATGGAGATCAACAAGGCCATGATGTTGACCACGTTCTGGGTGTCCCTTCCATCGGAGAATTTGCGTCTGCGGAGCGGGTCCACAATGATGACGTCGTTCGGCTGTAACACGAAAGCGCTGTCGGTAAGCACATGCTCATCCAACAGGTCCAGATGGAACAGATGGTTATTACCGTCCCGGGTCCGGACCACCCTGATGCGGCTGCGGTCGGCCAAGGAGGTAAGGTCGCCTGCCATGCCCAGCCCGTTCAGGATGTTCATGCGGTTGTCATAGACGGGGTAGCGACCGGGGCGGTTCACTTCGCCCAGCACGGTGATCGTATAGTTAAGCATGTAAACGCGCACCGAAGGGGAGGCGTAAAAATTATTTGCAATGGTCCGGATGGACTCCTGCGCGTCTTCAATGGTCATACCACCAACAGTGACCATGCCCAGAATGGGTAGGTCAACCATGCCTGTGGGGGATACCGTGAAGCCGATCAGGTAGGGATGTTGAACGGCACGGAACATGGCCCCATCATCTCCTTGGTCGCCAACTGGGGAGGGCGCAGGGGTCTGGGTCAACTGGTAATGATCGATGGATACCGAGATCACGTCACCGGGACGAAGCGTGGGGGGCGAGTTCTTGGCTGTGAAAACGGAATCGACCAGAGATCGGTCAGGATTGAAAGCGGCAGGATTCTGGAAGAGGACGATCTTTCTGTTACTGACGCAACCACTAGCGCCCGCGATCAGCAAGGTCAATCCTATTGCTTGGAATAAGGCCCCCGGCCTCATTACCGGTAGAAACCACGCTTTTTTGCGTTCAGTTGACATTCGGTCGAGGTTAAATTTCGTCGAACCTTGGTGTGATATCGACGTTCGAAGGAGCAAAACGGCCGCGAAAATAGAGTGGCTTCCAGGAATGTCAACCGTTGACCTACCGATTTACCACTTGGCCAGTTCATACTCCGATAGCGGCGAATGGTTGCGGTATCAAAAAGAGGCCTTCTCCAAAGCTGGAATGGACTTTTACAGGTGGGTCTGCATAGCTTCGCACGCCGAAAAAGAGAACGTGAAAATTGCTTAATGGCACGCTACGAAAGGTATCTCTATCTCTTTCTGGAACTTGGGGTACTCCTGTTTTCATTCGGGTTGGCCGTGGGCATCTGCTATGGGGAACCGGGACTTCTGGATAAGGCGCAGTTACGCCTCCTATGGGGTTGTATGGCCTTGTTGTGGGTCATTGTTTCGTTGATCGAGGACTTCAGGCCCTTGGACCGAAGGGCGAATATGTCTTCCATCGTAGCCGGAGTGATACGTTCCGGCCTGATGGCCTTTTTCGGAGCCATCGCTATCGAGTATATGATCATCGGAATGGACCTGGTGAAGGAACTGGTCCCCTTGACCTTCGGGATCTTCATCCTGCTAGCAGGTTCGGTCCGTGTGATCCTCTTACTGCTCATCCGGAAATACCGCAGGGCGGGTTATAATTTCAAGCGCATCGTCACTGTGGGCGACAATCCCGAGATGAACCGCTTCCTTGCCGAAGTGGACGGACACCGGGAGTACGGGTACAAATTGAAAGGGCGCTTCTGGATGGGGAAGAAAGGTGAGATAGGGGAAGAATGGATGTCCTTGAGGACCTTCGACCGCTTCGTCATCGAGAACAAGATCGATGAGGTGTACATCTCGATAAGCCCTATGGATCGCCGGGTCGATTCGGTGGTCCGTTTCTGCTCCATGAACAACATCATGGTGAAGTTCATCAGTGAGTTCGTCCAATATCTGAACGATTCCAGCTTCAAGCTTCGTTTCGACCAGAATGGCGCGACGACCCTCATTACCATGGTTCCGGTGAAGTACCGGAATTTCATCGATCGTGTTACCAAGCGTGGCTTCGACCTGTTGTTCAGCTCCGCCGTGATCCTTTTGGTCATGTCTTGGCTGGTGCCCATCATTGCGATATTGATCAAGCTGTCCTCCAAGGGACCGGTTTTTTTCATCCAACAACGTTCAGGCGTGTTGAACCGGTCCTTCGGCTGCATGAAATTCCGTTCGATGCGCGTGAATGTGGCTTCTGATAAGGTGCAGGCCAGCAAGGACGATCCGCGCATCACTGCTATCGGAGCCTTTCTTCGAAGATCGAATTTGGATGAACTGCCGCAGTTCTTCAACGTTTTCGTGGGCGACATGAGCGTTGTCGGACCTCGGCCGCACATGCTGGCCCACACCAGCCAGTACAGTTCGCTGATCGACCCTTACATGGAACGGCTTTGGCTGAAGCCGGGTATCACCGGCCTGGCCCAGGCGCATGGTTTCCGCGGAGAAACAAAGGAGCTTTCTCTCATGGAAAGGCGCGTGGATGAAGACCGGTTGTATGTATACAATTGGTCACTCCTGCTGGACATCAGGATCATCCTGATCACCGTGTGGAACATGTTGACCGGGCAGAAGAAGGGTTATTGAACGGAATGACAACGAACAAGATCCCGGATGCCGACCGGAAATAAGGGGCGACGGGAATTACTGGGAGGTGGAACGGTGGCTTTTGCCTATCGCATCATCGGCTTGGCCTTTACCTACGGCTTGATCAAATTGATCGCCAAGTATTACGGGGCCTCCGGCAACGGTATCTTCAACATTTATACAGCCTGGATGGCTGTGTTCGGAGCCTTGGTCACCTTGGGGCTGAATTCGTCCAACATCCGATCCGTCGCTGAATATCGGGCCAAGGGCGAATGGGGCAAATTACGTCCGTTGCATGATGGCGTGTTCAAGGTTACTACGTTAACAGCCATCGTGGTAGGTGCATGTCTTGTCGGAGTCTGTGTACTCACCTTGTGGCACGGTGGCCTATGGTTGGGCTTGGATCGGAACACGCTCCTGTTGATGGGGGTGTCCTTGCCATTTTATGCTTTGTTGTTGGTGAATGTGGAGTTCATCCGTGGGGCCAAGAAGATCGCGATATCGGAATTGTTGCGTTCGCCCGCCGTGCTGATCGTGACCTTCATCGGTGTGCTGGTCATCCCAGGTGGACCGGATACCCCGATATTCGTGAATGCAGTTTCTACGGCTATCTGCGGTATTCTGGCATGGTACATCGTGAGGCGCTATCTGCATCGGATGGAAGCCGAACATGGTTCCACCGTCCTTCCGATCAACATGGGGGAACACTTGATGCTGGCTTTGCCAATGATCGTGACCTCGTTGACGACCACATTGAATGGAAAGCTGGACACGATCATGCTCTCTTGGTATGATAGCACGAACATCGTCGGTATTTATGGCACAGCCGTAAAGATCTCCGTGGGTCTTGAGTTCGTGATCAGCGCCATCAAGACCATCGCCATGCCAAAGATCGCCGAACTCTATCATGGCGGTAGGAGGGAAGAATTGGAGGACACGCTTGCGTATTCCGCGAAGATCATTTTTTGGACCACGGCCCCGCTCATGCTGGTCCTAGTGATCTTTGCAGATCAGATCATGGGCTTCGTTGGACCTGAATTCGTGGCCGGGGCTGGTATACTGCGCATCATGGCGGTGGCGCATTTCATTTCCGCGTCCTCGGGCATGGTGGGCGCCTTCCTCAATATGACCGGCGGCCAATCGGCATTCTCGAAGATCGTGCTGGTAGCTGTGGGGCTGAATTTCGTTTTGAACCTCGTGCTGATTCCCAAATTCGGGATGTGGGGCGCGGCTTGGGCATCCTCTATTTCACTCGGATTATGGAATGTGGCTGCAGCGGTGCACATTAAGCGCCGATTCGGCTACAATATGTTCTATTGGCCCTTTGGAGGGAGCAAAAAGGTGAGCCATGCAGGGTGAAAAGCCAAAGATCTTGCCGGACGTGATGCTGGTCGGTGCCGCCAAGAGTGGCACTTCATCCATCGCTCACCAGTTCTTGGTGCATCCTGATGTGTACATCCCCTTGGCCAAGAAGGAGCCGCATTATTTCTCCTTCGTTGATGAACGGCCTTCCTATTCTGATAGCTCTTTTGTGAAGACATTGGTCTGGCGCACGGAGCAATATGAGGCACTCTACAAGGACGCGTCAGCCGGTAAGCTCGTAGCGGATTGCTCCACGTCCTACCTCTACTTAGCGGATCGCGCAGTGCCCAATATCCTTGCTGCCTATGGAGCCAAGGCCAAGGACCTACAAGTGTTGGCGGTGTTGCGCGACCCGGTGGAAAGGGCCTATTCGCATTGGATGTACCTCGTACGGAATGGCCACGAGGAGTTGTCCTTCGATGAAGCCATACGACCGGAGATCGTAGCGCGGAGAAAGACCATTCGCTGGGGCTTTGATTACCTGGGGTATGGTGAATATGCGACCGCGGTCCAACGCTACAAGTACGCCTTTCCGCACTTCAAGGTCTTTCTGTTCGAGGAACTCCGGGAGCAGCAGGAGATGTTCAATGAGGTATGCGACCAACTGAACATCGCTAGAATGACCATCTCCCTAGCACGCTCCAATCCCGGTGGGATACCCAAGAACCGGGGGCTTGTGCATATGCTGCGCAGAAACAAAGTGCTACGTGCCATGTCCCATCTTGCTCCTTCGGCAATTCGGGCCAAGCTGCGTTCCGGTAGGGACAGCATGTTGCGCCAAGCCTTGGACAGACCTACGATGTCGGCGGAAGCTCGAGCTTTCCTAGTGGACCATTATAAGGAAGATGTGAAACAGCTCGCCGTCATCATTGGTCGTGATCTCAGCAAATGGTGCAACTAATGGGTGCAGGTGAACTTCCTCGTTTTCTTTTGGTAGGCACGGCAAAGGCGGGCACTACCACCATTGAACGCGCACTGGCAGCACACCCGGACATCGGCATCCCCCGCAAGGAGACCTTCTACTTCGACCATGACCGCATGGGAGGAGGGCGATTGCCATATCCTATGCAGCGGCCAAAGGATGCGGTCATCCATGACGAGGAGAGTTACAGGCAATTGTATGCTCCTCTGGTCGATAAACTTTGCGTGGAGATCGGTACCGGATACCTCTATCATCATGAGGTCGCCATCCCCCGGATCCTGCGCACACTCGGCAAGGATGTGCATATTGGCATCGTACTGCGTGATCCGGTCGAGCGAACATGGTCCTCCTACATGCACTTTGTTAAGGACCTGCACGAACCGTTAGGATTCGAAGAGGCTTTGGCTGCTGAACCTGACCGCATCCGACAAGATTGGGACTTCATGTGGCACCATGTGGCCATGGGCCGCTATGCCGAGCAAGTGCGCGCTTACATGGAAGCCTTTGGTAATGTGCGTGTCTTCTTTTTCGAGGACCTGAAGACCGATCAGCACGGGTTCCTTCGAGAAGTATGTTCCTTTGCCGGCGCGGATCCTGACGCCTTGCAGCATGCCGACTCCGCCCATAATCCATCCGGTATTGCCAAGCTGCGGGCCCTGCAACTATTCATCACTACGGACAACCCTCTTAAGAAAATGGTTCGACCACTGTGGCGACTAGCCGTGCCGGAAGAGAAGCGCAGCCAAGCCCGGAAGTATGTGAAATCCCGGAACTTGTCCAAGTCGGAAGGCCCAACTCCGGAGGAGATCGCACGGCTGAAGGACGTGTTTTTCAACGATGTTCGCGACCTAGGGCTCCTCTTGGACCAAGACCTTTTTGCCAAATGGAAATGGTGATCACGCCAACACTCGCCTCACTGGCTGAAGGACAAGCCTCCTGGCGCGCAAAGCCTGCGCAACCTAGCGCAACCTTTGGCCGGATGCTGCTGCTTTGCTTTTTAGTGGCCATGATCACCCGGACCTTTACGGTAAGTCACATCTACGCGATCATGGGCCCGGTAGAGGGCGCCCTTTCGGGGTTGTTCGCTCTATGGCTCGGATGGAGAGCAATTCAACGATGGATCTCGAATGATTGGCATTTCCATGCTTTCGAGATCACCGGAATGGTACTTGCCCTTGTACCCGTATGGGCCGCATTCGGCGCACATCGGGCGTTTGGCCAACCTCTCTTGGACGGGGTTCTTGCCTTCAAGGATTTCTATCTTCTTTTTGGTGGTCTTCTGGTGCTTTATTTGATGCGGACGGGGTACTTCACCCTTCGCCAACTGGAACAGTCCATCGTTATAGTGGCGGGTCTGAGCTTGGCGTATTTCTATTTCGCATCGCTCTTCACGAACCCTGCGAACTACTTGGATACGCCGTTGGCGGGTGCCAACACCGTGAAAGGCGGAGTGGCCTACTACCGGTTCAATATGACACTGGTGTACTTCGGGTCCGTCTACTATTCCGTGAAAGCCTTCCAGCAGCGCCGATGGGCACTTTTGATCCCGGCCGCTCTGTATGCCTTCTACCTCGTCTATTTCAGGCTGGACCGCTCCTCCATAGCAGTAATGTTGATCAGTGTCGCGGTGGGGCTCGTTTTCAACGTACCTCTACGGCGCATCGCCCGGGTCGTTCTATTGGCCGTGCTTCCCTTGATCCTTGGCGTTGTTCTGCTGGTGGTATTCGTACCCAAAAAGGTGGAGCAGTACGATAATATGTTTGCGGATGCCATCGGCACGATCATTGGCAGGCCCGTGGCAGGTGAGGGCCCTTCCGTGCGCGTCTCTGAGGCTGCTTTGGCAGATAAATACATCCATCGCTATCCCATCAGTGGCAGTGGGCGCATCTACCATAACTGGGAGGCCGATGGTTATGAAAAATTCATGGGTTACTTCTTTCCGGCGGACATCGGATATCTCGGGTTGATCTTCATGTATGGCTACCCCGTGACCTTGCTGCTCTTCATGCTTTTCCCCTTGGGTGCCAGTTACGCCTTGAGGGTCCGCGGCCGTGACAATGATGTCTTCTTTGTCACCTGCAAGGTCATGATACTGAGCTTGGCACTGGATTCCCTCACGAACGGCATGTTGACACAGTACGTTGGGCAGGTGCTGCTCTTCCTGACCATTCCCTATTACTACGCGTGCCTGGCATCCAGGCTGCCTAGCACCGATCCGACGGTCGCCTTGGCGCCTTGATGGTACTCAGCGCAGGTGGGACCAAAAGAATTTCCGTCCCAGGTTGATCAAGCGGTAAAGCATGAATGAGGAGCGTGGTATCTTGATGTTGTCCCATTCCGCGGGGAAGGTGTAGCCCCACTCGGCCATATAGGGGCCGAAGACGAATTTCGCACGACTCCGAGACGCTGCGGTGTCGAAATACGCGGTGAAGTGCTTGGACTTGATCGCGGTCTTATTCCCGATAGGAAGCGGTCTTTTTTGGGGGATGCCCATCACGCGGAGTGCATCGGCGAAATCCTCTTGGAGGTTCTCATACCGGATCACTTTCGTGAAGTGCTTGTGGTCCAGTATGCTCCAACTCGCATATGGGATGCGATGGTTCTTCATGAACCAGTCCGAGAAGGTCAGCTCCGACCCTACGATGTCCTTATAGCTGCGTTTGTTCCACCAGAACATGATGTGCTTCCGCAGAAAGCCATGCTTGATCTTATTCGCCTTCGCGTCGGTGTACCGGTTCTCATGGTCGCTCTTGACCTTGAAGTAGGTACTTACGGTGATGTCCATCGGGTCACGAAGACCTGAGATGGTGCGGTACTTCTGTTGTGCAGCGCTGGCGCCCTTCAGATAGTCTGTCCGATACAGTGCATGTTTGAACAGGAATTCCCGCGCGTCATACTGGTCTATCAACTCTTTCTGGATAGCTGTACTCGCTGTTTGCGGCAGGTTGATGAAGACAAAGCGGTGTGTATCACTTATGACCATGGTCTTTATTCCTTCACGTTATATCGGCGGGGTTCGAATGTAGGCATGCCACCAAGTGGTGGACCTGGCGTTGGTGGTGATACGCAGTTCCGGTGCGAATGGGTATGCTTATTTTTACCACTTCTTGCAGCATGCGGGAGTCCGTAATCGTCCGCAATTAGCAGCGAGACCTCCTCTGTTTTGATGATGCGGACCGGCTATCCATTCTTTCGATGACACCTGCGAAGACCATAGATCACGAGCACCACCCACGGGTTGCAACGCTTGGAGCGCTGCATACGTTGAACGTGACCGAAGAATTCGCGCTAGGTGACGTGTCCTCTTTCACGGGAACCGAAATTTGGGAGACATTTATTGAAAGTTCGATCAACGAAAAACGACGGCATGGGTGAGCAGACACGCTACCCCGACTTCTTTGTGGTCGGTGTGGTCAAGGGCGGAACAACGGCGCTGTATAACATCTTGGCGCGCCACGCGCAGGTCCACTTGGGACCGATAAAGGAGACGAACCACTTCTCGAGGGCTGACATGCGACCTTCTGAGTTCTCCCGGGAATACGCGCTGGACGTCCGCTTGGACCTCCCGGGATATTTGGCCAATGGGATGCGCGAGGTGGTGCATATCGCCCATGTGGAGCGTGCTGAGGACTATCTCAAATTATTGTCCAAGGCCCGTTCGGGTCAGATGATCGGTGAGGTTTGCCCCTCCTATGCCATCTCCCCTTCAGCGGCGGCAGCCATACATGCGGTCAGGCCGGATGCCAAGATCTTCTTCATGCTGCGCGATCCCGTGCGACGGGCCTGGTCCCAGTATGTGATGAACCTGCGGGAAGGAAAGACCACCGAGCCCGATTTTCTGAAGGAGGTTTACACCGATGACGCATTGCCGCACAAGGGATGGGGCATCAATCATCAATACTTGGCCTTGGGCCGATACGCCGAACAGGTTGAGCGATACCTCGCACTCTTCCCCAAGGACCAAGTGCACATCCTGTTCCAGGAAGATCTCAAGGCGGACCCCAACGCGCTGATACGGGAGGTGCTGCGAGGCTTAGGCGTTGACCAGGAGTTGAGTTTGGATGGATCGGAGCGATTCAACGAGGCAGCTGTGCCCCGAAATGCTACGCTGAACAGGTTGCTGGTGCGCTCTGGGGTATTGCGCCGTGTGAAGGACATGGTTCCGAGATCCATGCGCGGCGGATTCAAGGATCTCCTCTATTCCAAGGAGTCGATGCCGTCCATGTCTCCTGCGCAGGCCCAGGAATTGGGGAGTTATTATGCTGACGATGTTGCCAGTCTCTCCGAACTTATAGGGCGTGATCTGCGTTCCATGTGGCCATCCGCACACGCGGTCTCTTGATATGAAAAGCTTGCCGACCATCTTCATTGTTGGGAATTCCCGCAGTGGGACCACCATGATGTTGCGGATCATGGGCAATCATCCATCCGTTCATCCGATCAACGAGCCACATTTTTTCGGCACGCTGTGGTCGCCAAGCGATAAGGACAACATCCCATCGCGCGAGGAGGCTGCCGCATTGCTGTCGCGGATGATCACCCGCCAACGCGATGGCTTTTTCGCGAAAGTGGTGCTTGGGAAATTCGATGAAGAGGTAAGCCACATGCTGGATGGGCTAAACCCAAACTTGGACCGGATCGGGCTTTTCAAAGCCTTCATGGCGCACGAATGTGAATTGCACGACAAGACGATCCCGTGTGAGAAGACGCCACAGGATATTTTCTATATCCGAGAGATACTGGAACAATTTCCAGGCGCTAAAGTCGTGGTGATGCAACGCGATCCCCGGGCCGTGATGCTCTCCCAAAAGCGCAAGTGGATGCGACAGGGATTGGGTAATCAAGGCATGCCGGACAAGGAGGTGCGCCGACTGCGCATGAACTATCATCCCTATACTATCGCAAGCCTTTGGAACTCCAGTGCCCGCGCCGCGGAACGATTCAAGGATGACCCGAACGTGGTACAAGTGCGATTCGAGGACCTTACCACAGACCCCCAAGGCACCCTGATGCAACTCTGCCAGAGCATCGGTATCCCATTTGATGAGCGCATGTTGGAAGTGCCCCATGCGGGAAGTTCCAGCGCCAAGGACGATCTATCGCGCCTCGGTGTCCGCAAGGATAGGACGGACCTATGGCGTCGCGATCTGGAGGATGTGGAGATCGCCATTTGTCAACGCACATGCGCCGTGCACATGAAGCAGCTGGGTTATGAGCAGGTGAAAGTGCATCCGACGGCGATAAAGGTGCTTGCCATGTGGGTGAAATTCCCCTTCAAGCTCGCCGGTGCTTTTGCGATGAACCTGAGTCGCATGCGCAATATCGTGGACACCCTTCAACGCCGGATCTCGCGAGCGTGATGAAGCGTATCACCTTGTTCGGCATGCCCTTCATCGCCGCGCCGGACCATGGTGAGGTGCTGAATGAGATCTGTACTTGGCCATTGCCACCGTGTTCCGGCGAAGAGTTGCCCTTGGTATCCACGCCCAACGTGGACCAGGTCGTGAAGCTGCATCGTCCTTCGAATCACGCTTTGTTCGAACGCATCCGCCATGCCCGGTTCATCCTTCCCGATGGTCAGCCCATCGTGGCGGTGAGCAACTTGACCAAGACCCGGAAGTTGCCAGCACGCTTGGCAGGGAGCGACCTTTTCCCGCCCTTGTGGGAACGGGTGTGCAAAAGGGGCGCACCGGTATTCATGGTCTTGGGCAGTGATGCGATCGCGACACGGTTGCATCATGAGCTGCCTGCCATGCGTCATCTCGTTCCGCCGTTCTATTCTGTGGAGGATAGCAGTGCCGAGCAGCGGTTGATCGATCAGATCCATGCCGAACTTATTGCTCATCCTGTTGACCTGGTCTTCCTTGGCTTAGGCTTTCCTAAGCAAGAGCGGTTGGCATTGGCGCTCATCGACCGGTTCAGGGCAGAAGGCCGGTCACTTCCCCTCTTCCTCTTGCTGGGTGCCTCTTTCGAATTCCATGCTGGCCTGAAGAAGCGCGCACCGAAGATCTATCAGCGTTTGGGCCTCGAATTCATGCATCGCTTCCTGTCCGAGCCGCGGCGTATGTTCCGTCGCTACTTCGTGGATGATCTGGCCTTCCTGCCTTTGGCGATCAAGGAAGTGCTTTCGCGCTGAATCGCCATTCCTGCTCCGATTATCTTTGGTGGATGGGTGACCGATCCATGGCCAAGGCGAGCAGCGCGGCAAAAGCCGCCTACGTGAATACCGCACCCGCCGTCGACCAAGTAGGCATCGAGGAGCGCGTGGCACGGATCAAGACGCGCAGCATCAAGAAGGAGTCGAAGGTGCAGGGCATGAAGCTCGCGCTGAGCATGATCGACCTCACCACGCTGGAAGGTGCCGACACGCCCAGCAAGGTGCGGCAACTCTGCTACAAAGGGATCCACCTGCATGATCAACTGCCCGGCCTGCCGACGGTCGCGGCGATCTGCGTCTATCCCACCATGGTGAAGGTGGCGAAGAAAGCACTCGGTGACAGCGGGGTTAAGGTGGCCTCCGTGGCCACGGGATTCCCCAGCGGCCAGGCGCCGAAAGCGGTGAAGATCGCCGAGACGAAATACGCCGTGAACGAAGGCGCGGACGAGATCGACATGGTGATCAGCCGTGGACACTTCCACAGCGGCGACTACAATTTTGTCTTCGATGAGATCGCGGCGATCAAGGAGGTCTGCGGCGATGCACGCCTGAAAGTGATCCTCGAAACAGGCGAGCTCGGCACCTACGACAAGGTGCGTTTGGCCAGCGACATCGCCATCGCGGCAGGCGCGGATTTCATCAAGACCAGCACGGGTAAGATCAGTCCGGCGGCCACCATGGAAGTGACGCTCGTGATGCTGCACGCTATCCGCGACCACTACCTGAAGACGGGGCAGATGATCGCCATGAAACCTGCCGGCGGCATCCGCAAGAGCAAGGAGGCGCTGCACTATTTGATGATGGTGAAGGAAGAGCTCGGCGAGGAATGGCTCAGCAACCACTGGTTCCGCTTCGGCGCGAGCAGCCTTGCGAACGATATCCTCATGCAACTGGAGAAAGAGGAGACCGGCCGCTACCAGAGCGCGGACTATTTCTCGGTGGATTGACCGCGAGAAAAATTCTTCTGTGCTATCTTTTTCGACGCTCGATCGCCAAGATCGCCGTCGATCATGTTTCTCAACGCGCACAGCTGGTTCAGTTTCAAGTACGGGGTGATGAAACCCGAGGTGCTTTTGGAGGAAGCGCAGAAGGCGGGCGTGCGCATCCTTGCACTCACCGACATACACAACACGGCGGGCATCCCGGACTTCGCGCGCCTTGCGGAAAGCCACGGCATCCGGTCGGTCGCGGGCATTGAATTTCGAAAGGGGGCACGGTTGCTCTACATCGGTCTCGCGAAGAACAACAACGGCTTTCAACAACTGAACGAGCTGTTGAGTCCGCACCTGCTTGATGGCGAAGCGCTGCCTGAGGAGCCGCCGGAACTTCTGGATGCTTTTTTTATTCTGCCTTTCAGCACGCCACCGAGGATGTTGAAACCGAACGAACGCATCGGCATCAAACCATCCGAACTCACGCGGCTTCCTTTCAGTCCGTGGACGAAACGATCGCAGGACCTCGTTGCGTTGTTGCCCGTCACGTTTCGCAACAAGCGTGATTTCAATACACACCGCCTGCTGCGCACCATGGCGAAGAACACGCTGGTGAGCCTGTTGCCTGCGGAAGAACTTGCGGCATCGGATGAGGTCTTCCGCAGCGAGGAGGAAGTGCGGCACACCTACCGTGATCATCCTGCGCTGGTGAAGAATGCCGAGCGCCTGCTGGAGCAATGCACCATCACCTTCGATGGCTCGGACAAGACGCGCAAGGTCTTCGGCGAAAGCATCGCACAGGATCGCGAGAAGTTGCATCGCGATACACTGGAAGGGCTGAGCTACCGCTATCCGAATGCTTCGCAAAAGGTCATCGCGCGCATGGAGCACGAGTTGGATGTGATCGAGGGCATGGACTTCATCAGCTACTTCCTCATCAACCAGGACATCGTGCGTTTTGCTCGCAGCAAGGGTTTTTTCCATGTGGGCCGGGGCAGCGGCGCGAACAGCTTGGTGGCGTATTGCCTCGGGATCACCGACGTGGATCCGATCGAGTTGGACCTCTACTTCGAACGCTTCCTCAGCACCGCGCGCAAAAAGCCGCCGGACTTCGACATCGATTTCAGTTGGAAGGATCGCGACGAAGTGTACAAGTATGTGTTCTCCCGATTTGGTCCGGGCAAGGATGGGCGTCAGCATGTGGCGCAGCTTGCCACCTACACCACCTTTCATTGGCGCGGCGCGATCCGCGAGTTGGGTAAGGCGCTGGGATTGCCGCCTGCGGAGATCGATGCGCTGGGCGCGGGCTCGCGCGAGCACTACCGGGATCATCGGAGGTTTCCTGAAGGAGCGCGCGGTGAGCAGGACCGGATCGCACGGGCAGTGATCCGCTATGGCAACTATCTCATCGGCATGCCGCACCAGTTCGGTATCCATTCGGCAGGCGTGTTGGTGAGCGAGCGGCCCATCACGTGCTATACCGCGCTGCATCGGCCGCCGAAAGGATTTCCCGTCACGCAGTTCAGCATGATCGAGGCGGAAGACCTCGGCCTGCACAAGTTCGATCTGCTAAGTCAGCGCGGCTTGGGGCATATCCGCGATGCGGTTGAATTGGTGGAAGCCAGAAACGGGAATGAAAAATGTAAAATGAAAAATGTAGAATGTAGAACTGCGCTTCCATCACCGCCTGCTTCATCCTTACCATTCTCTGCGTCTCCGGGCCTTTGCGGCCCCAATTCATCCTCACCACCTCGCATCGACATCCACGACATCCCGCGATTCAAACAAGATCCCGCGATCAAGGAACTGATCCGCGTTGGCGACACCGTTGGCTGTTTCTATGTGGAAAGCCCGGCCATGCGCATGCTGCTGAAGAAGCTGCGGGTTGATGATTACCTCGGGCTGGTGGCCGCCAGCAGCATCATCCGGCCGGGCGTGGCTGAGAGCGGAATGATGCGCGAATACCTGCTGCGCCACAACGATCCCGAGCGCGTGAAGCTGGCAGTGCCGGAACTCCTGCGCATCATGCCGGAGACCTACGGTGTGATGGTCTACCAGGAGGATGTGCTGCGCGTGGCCAGCCAATACGGAGGGCTCGATCTGGAGGAGGCCGATACTGTGCGTCGGGGCATGAACATCCGTTACCGCGATCGACCGGAGTTCAAAGTGGTGGAAGAGAAGTTTTTTTCCAACTGCAAGGCACGCGGTTATCCCGAGGGGCAGGCCGAGGAGATCTGGCGGCAGATCGAAAGCTTTGCCAGCTTCAGCTTCGCGAAAGGGCACAGCGCGAGCTACGCGGTGGAGAGCTACCAGAGCCTCTACCTGAAGGCGCATCATCCGATGGAATTCCTTGTAGGTGTGGCGAACAACTTCGGCGGGTTCTACAGCACCGAATTCTACCTGCACGAAGCGAAACGGAAAGGCGCGGTGATCGAGGCGCCGTGCGTGAATGCGAGCGGGGAGCTGTGCGTTTTGGTGAATGGTGATAGGCCATTGGTGAAGGGGCGGAACTTATCACCGATCACCAGCCACCCATCACCAGTCACTGGTTGTCCGTTATCCGTTGTCAGGCCAGGTCGCGACACAGGTGTACCCAATCACCAATCACCAGCCACCAATCACGCGTCTTACATCTACCTCGGCCTCGCCAACATCAAAAGCCTCACCGACGAAACTGTCCAACTGATCCTCCACGATCGCCAACGCAACGGACCCTTCGCCGACCTGCCGGATCTTTTGCATCGCGTGCCGCTTCCCTTGGAACAAGCGCGGATCCTCATCCGCGTGGGTGCCCTGCGCTTCACCGGAAGGAGCAAGCCGCAACTGCTGTGGGACCTCGCCCTGCTGCATGTCGGGCCGGTGAACGCTTCCGCGATGGCGGACCTCTTCATCACGAAGGTGGAAGAGCCGATGCTACCGGAACTGCATCACTTTCCGCTGGCCGATGCCTATGATGAACTGGATCTGCTGGGCTTTCCGTTGTGCGATCCGTTCACGTTGGTGGAATACGGTGACTGGTCATCGGTGAATGGCGAATTGAAGAGCAGTACGCGGTCTGCCCCATTCACCAAAGGCCTTTCACCATTCACTATCCTCAAAAGCGAGATGCATCAACACATCGGAAAGCAGGTGACGATGCTTGGCTACATGGTGCATGTGAAGGCCACCGATACGCAGGGCGGCCAGCGGATGACCTTCGGCTCCTTCATCGATACTGTGGGCGATCTCTGGGACAGTACGCAGTTCCCTTCCGTGGCGGCGCGCTTCCCGTTCCGCGGGCGCGGCGTATACCGCCTCACTGGCGTGGTGGAGGAGGAGTTCGGCCACGTGAGCCTGCGCACGCAGTGGATGGAGAAGCTGCCATGGAAGCCGGATCCGCGGTATGGGGAGAAGTGATGACGGGATGTGTGTGAGGGATAGAAGCGGAAAGCCGTGCCTGTCCGGTAGGCCCGCAGCGCCAGCACGCGAGATATCACGCTCCTATTTGAGGTGCTGGATCAGTTCTTCTTTCCTGCCCGTGAGACCTTCGGCTGTTCGGTGGACTTCAAGGCTTTCTTGGCATTCATTGCTGTAACTACCTTCTTGCCAGTGCGGGCTTCCAGTTCGATCCGCGCAACCTTGGCCACGTTGCCGCCCTGCCGTGCCACCTCTTTGCTTGCCTCGAACGAGTCAGGATAGGTGGCGTGTGAAATGTCCGTTGTTGAGGCTTCGGCCAGCATGTTCAGGATCAACTCGGTGTTGGTCATGTTATCGCGCAGGTTCTCGTTCTTCAAGCCCTTCAGGACTTTGTAATCCTTGGTGTTTCGCCCCGCCCATGCCTTGGTGATGATGTCCGTAAGCGTGGCGAACTGCACACCTGCCTTCAGTCCGACCCGCTTCCATTCATCGGTGAGCTCCTTGCGGACCTCGATACTCTTCAGTCGCTGGTTGATCCAATTCTCCGAATAGCCCAGACGCATGTATTGTTCCAAGGCCCGGTCGATGGTGAGCTCCGGATCCTGCATCTCGTCCAGCCGCTCGGAAGCCACTTCGGCCAGCCAGAGTTTGAAGGGTTCAGCTTTGGGCGAGGGGATCGACTGGATCAGCCGGAAGAGCTGTTCGGTGTCGGCGACATCGGTGCGATAGGACTTACCGTCTGAGGCCTGTAATTTCAGTTGTCCGATTTTATCGGACAACTGACTGCCTTCCTTCAACAGCTTGGTCTTCAGGTCACTCCAGTACTTGCGAGGCCTGTCCGTACCGGTGAGCGCCGCGATCACATCGATGATGGAGAAGAACCACTTCTCCAGCTCGGCATCCCAAACGGTACGCACTTGTTTCTCATCGAAGACCTTGATGGCGTTTTGCTTTTCCATAGGATGACGGATCGGAGAACAAGATAAGTTGTGCCGTAGAGGCGTAAGATCGGTGTTCATGCATCGTCCTCATGTCCGCCGATTCGCCAACAACACCGGCGCCTGCCCATCAAACGGGTTGTCCATCCTTCCGATGCTTTTTGCGCCCATGCCTGCGGCGCGCATCACCATGCGATCGCCGAAGCGCTTGCGCACTTTGTCCATGGCCTGGTAGAGGCTCATGGCTTCTTGCGTGTCGGTGAAGGCGTCCATCTGATGGCCGCCACCGATGAGGTGACTGAAGCGCACGCCCACCAAGCGGATGCGTTGGCGGCGGTCATACAACGTGCGGAAGAGCTCGTGCACCGTGGGCAGGATGATGTGGTCGCACGCGGTGTAGCCGATGCGCAATTGCCGGAGGTGCGTGTTCATGTCGGCGTAGCGGATCTTCACGGCGATGCAGCTGGTTAGCTTGTCGCCTTTGCGCAGCTGGAACGCTAGGCTTTCCGCCATGGCGGTGAGGAGGCCGCGCAGCTTCACCATGTCGATGGTATCGCGTTCGAAGGTGCGCTCGGTGCTGATGCTTTTGCGCTCGTGCCATGGCGTCACGGGGCTGTCGTCGATGCCGTTCGCTTTGCGCCACAGCACCGGTCCGTGTTCGCCGAGGAGCCGTTGCATCAGATCGATCGGCAGCTCCTGCATGGTGTGGATGCGGGCCACGCCCATGCTGCGCAGTAGGTGCGCCGTCTTGCCGCCCACGCCGGGGATGCTCTCGATGGGCATCGGTGCGAGGAAGGGTTTTTCGGTGCCGCGTTCCACCTCGCGCTGGCCGTTGGGCTTGGCGGTGTTGGTGGCCACCTTGCTTACCGTCTTGTTGATGCTCAGCCCGAAGCTGTTGGGCAGGCCGGTCTCCTTGGCGATGTATTGGCGCAGTTCGCTGGCCAGTTTCAGCGCGCCGAAGAAGCGCTCGGTGCCGGTGAGGTCCACATAGAATTCATCCACGCTGGTCTTCTCGAAAAGTGGCACGCGCTCGCGGATGATCTCGGTGACATCATCGCTTTTCCGCATGTAGGCACCGCTGTCTCCGCGCAGGATGATCGCCTCCGGACAGAGTTGTTTCGCGGTGCGCATGGGCATGGCACTGCGCACGCCGAAGCGCCGCGCCTCATAGCTGCACGAGGCCACCACGCCGCGATCGCTGTCGGCGCCAACGATCACCGGCTTGCCGATGAGGGCCGTGTTGTGGATCCGTTCCACGCTCACGAAAAAACTGTCGAGGTCGAGGTGCACGATGGTACGTTGATCGCTCATGGATGATCGCGATCGACGGTGAACTTGTCAAACGCGCCGCTATAAGGTAGGCAGCGCTGCGTGATGGACGATCTTCCTTTCGTTCAGGACACCGCCATCACGAGAACGACCCAGATAAGTGTGCCAGCGATCAACGCGCCCATGCGTTGCCGATACTTCTTCTTGTAGTTCCCGCGATCGAGTTCGGAGAGTCCAAACTTGATGTTTAAGCCTCTTAAGGGGCTGTTCCATCCGCTGAGGAATTTTCCGGTGACGAGGAACGGAGCGGACAGGAAGATGACGATGATCTTCCACAACGGATAGCCTTCCTCCGCATGCCGGTCGCGCAGTTCCTCTTGCGCGATCGATGCTGCTGAAAAGGATTGTTCGCGCACCGCGACCTCTTCCACCGGCACGCCGCGCTTGTCGAGCTCCATGCGTGCGAGTGCGCGAGCCTCGGGCTGCCACGATGCGCCATCGGAGGTCATCTTCAGCAGCTCCTCCGTGCTGCGCTCGTGTATGGGTGGATAAAAGTCCATGGCCGTTCGATCCCGCGGATCATCCGTTCGCAAGGTCGCCATCTATCTTTGAAACCATGGGTGCCGAGACAAAGAAGATCGACTTGAACTTCGCCCCAGCCCCGAAAGGAAGGACCACTTCCATTGTCATGAACTTCAGTTCTAACTTTGACCTACCATGTCCCAGAAGCAGGTCCATATCGGTGTACGTGATACACCAGCCTATACCATGGCGCAAGCTGCCCATTACTTGGGTTTGCCTTACAGCACCGTGAAGTCGTGGGTTGTGGGACATCCGTATCGTGACCGGAAGGGGAATGAGAAGTTCCTCAAGCCGGTCATCAGGCCAGCCGATAAGGAAGGGGCTATTCTCTCTTTCCGGAACCTTGTCGAACTGCACGTTTTGTCCATCACCCGTCGTGAATACAAGTTCCCAATGCC
Organism: Flavobacteriales bacterium; assembly: GCA_041691695.1. Taxonomy (GTDB): domain Bacteria; phylum Bacteroidota; class Bacteroidia; order Flavobacteriales_F; family PHOS-HE28; genus PHOS-HE28. The sequence goes on along the minus strand of JBEPUG010000001.1, from coordinate 22,360 downwards.
GGCAGTGCGTACCGCCATTGAGTACATACGGAGCACACTGGGAACGGAGTATCCTTTAGCAGATGTCGATATACAGACAGATGGTGCGGATCTTCTGATCGAGCGTCTGGGCGAGCTTGTGTCTGCTTCTAAGGGAGGGCAGGTCACGATCCGCGAGGTCGTACTACAGTATTTGAAGCGCATCGAGCGCGATGCACATGGCGTTCCGTTGAAGCTGTATCCGTTTACACGTAAAGCGTCATTTGCCGACCAGCCCAAGTATGTTGTCATCGACCCGGAACTTTCCTTCGGTCGACGGGCGCTTGCTGACATTGGTGTTTCCACGCGGATGATCGCCAACCGGATCAAGGCTGGCGAATCCATCGAAGATCTGATGGCGGACTACAACTGTTCGTCGGAGATGATAGTCGAGGCCCTGCGGTGCGAGATGTCATTATCCGATGCCGCATAAGGGGTCCGGTGATCAAGATGTCGTCTTCTTCGTCGACCGCTGTCTGGGTCGGCAAAAGGTAGTGCAGGCGCTGAAGGCCGCGGGTCACACCGCGGTGCCCCACGACGCGTTGTTTCAGCAGAATGCGAAGGACCATGAATGGCTGCCGAAGGTTGCCAGGTCCGGCTATGTCATCCTTTCGTTTGATGAACATTTGCGAACGAATGCACTGGAACGACAAGCTATCAGGAATTCCAAGGCGAGCGTCTTTGTGCTCGTGTCGAAGAACCTTGTTGGTGACGAGATGGCCTCGGCTTTCGTGAAAGCGGCGGAGGCCATGAAGCGATTCTCCATCAAGCACAAGCATCAGCCCTTTATCGCCAAGGTCTATTCCACGGGAGTGGTGGTCGCTTGGAAGTGGGAACAGCACCTGTGATCCTGATCTGATCTTCCCATCATGGCCATCTATCTTTGAAACCATGGCCACCAAGACAAAGAAGATCGACTGGCAACTCGCCCCAGCCACCGAAAGCAAGGACCACTTCACCCTGAAGCCGCAGTATGAGCTCTTCATCGGCGGCAAGTGGCAGAAGCCCAAGAGCGGGAAGTACTTCGACACCATCAACCCCGCCAACGAGCAGAAACTCGCGCGCATCGCCGAGGCCAACGCCGCCGATGTGGACGCCGCCGTGAAAGCCGCGCGCAAAGCGTATGACGACGTGTGGAGCAAGATGCCCGCAAGCGAACGCGCCAAGTACATCTACCGCATCGCGCGGCTGCTGCAGGAAAAGGCCCGCGAGTTCGCCGTGGTGGAAAGCATGGACGGCGGCAAGGCCATCCGCGAAAGCCGCGACATCGACATCCCGCTCGCCGCCGCGCACTTCTTCTACTATGCCGGCTGGGCCGACAAGATCAAGTACGCTTTTCCCGGAAAGAACCCCACAGCGCTCGGCGTCGCGGGGCAGATCATCCCGTGGAACTTCCCGCTGCTGATGGCCGCGTGGAAGATCGCGCCCGCACTCGCCTGCGGCAACACCGTGGTGCTGAAGCCCGCCGAGACCACGCCGCTCACCGCGCTGCTGCTGGCCGAACTCATCCAAGAGGCCGAGCTGCCCGATGGCGTCGTCAACATCATCACCGGCGCGGGGGCCACGGGCGCGGCGCTCGTTAACCATCCGGGCATCGACAAGGTCGCCTTCACCGGCAGCACCAGTGTCGGCAAACTCATCCAGCGCGCCACCGCCGGCAGCGGCAAAAAGCTCACGCTCGAGCTCGGCGGCAAAGCGGCCAACATCATCTTCGCCGACGCCGCCATCGACCAGGCCGTCGAAGGCATCGTCAACGGCATCTACTTCAACCAGGGCCACGTGTGCTGCGCCGGCAGCCGCCTGTTCGTGGAGGAGAGCGTGCACGACGAAGTGATCCGCAAACTCAAGCACCGCATGCGCTCGCTCGTCGTCGGGGATCCGCTCGACAAGAACACCGACATCGGCGCCATCAACAGCAAGGAGCAGCTCGGCACCATCAACAAATACCTCAAGATCGGCAAGGCCGAAGGCGCCGAGATGTACCAGCCCGCCTGCGACCTGCCCGGCAAAGGCTATTGGTGCCGCCCCACGCTCTTCACCAACGTGGCGCAAAGCGCGCGCATAGCGCAGGAAGAGATCTTCGGCCCCGTGCTCGCCGTGCAGACCTTCCGCACCGTCGACGAGGTGATCCAAAAAGCCAACAACACGCCCTACGGTCTCAGCGCCGGCGTGTGGACGGACAAGGGCAGCAAGATCTTCAACCTCACCAGCAAGCTGCGCGCGGGCGTCATCTGGGCCAACACCTTCAACAAGTTCGATCCCACATCACCCTTCGGCGGCTACAAGGAAAGCGGCTACGGACGGGAAGGCGGCGTGCATGGCTTGAGCGCGTACCTCAACTTGAACTGAGTAATGTGGAACGCTGTCACATCGAGCATAAGCGAAGCGGCACTCCGCAGGATGCGTAGCATTCGAGGAGTCGAGATGTGGGCGTGCCCCTCGCAAAAGCCTCGGGTCGGGCTATCCGCTGCAAGTCCTCGCTCGTTCCTCGCTGTGGGCTTTCCGCTTCTATCCCTCACGCGAAATGTGGCTCGTATGTTTGAGGATTAGAATCTGAAATGTCGATTTCCCCACTTCACATACAGGACCCTCTTAATGCGGAATCAACCTATCTTCTAGAAACGCTTCTTGAAAAGGCGTCAAAAGCATAACAGGGAGGAGCGGCATTCGCTTGGGCTTCGGAACAGGGTGTTCGACTTCTGTTCCGAGATAAGGTCTTTGCCCAATTCCTTCGGAAGCGAAAGTTTGATTTGGTGGTTGGCGTTGACACCACCACGACACCTGGAGCTTTGGATGAAATTAAAAGGGCCCAACGGGATTTTAAAGGCTTGACGGCAAAGGTGTTCCTCACACCTGATGGCACCAGGCTCTTCCATCCCAAGGCTTCATGGTTCGTCGAGCCGACGGGCGGCAGCGTGGTTGTTGGCTCAGGTAATCTGACGATGGCGGGTTTGCGGCACAATTGGGAGGCATTTGCAGATTGTCGGTTGACCAAGGCACAAGTCGATCGAGTTCGCAGTGATTGGCAGGCCTGGTTAACGATGCATGCCTCACGTCTGCATCCTGTTGATTCACCAGAAGCACTGGAACGAGCTGAGTCTAACTTGAGGCAATGGTCGCGAAGAAAGAAGCCAATCCTGAAGTTGGAGAGTTCGCCAACTGTGGTTTCAGGCGAGGTGCTGATTGCTGAAATACCAAGAAGCACTGGGCGGGAGTCTCAAGTGAATTTTCACAAGGAAGCATACTCCGAATATTTCGGTGTTCAAGAGGGCGCGCAAGCCAGGGTGCTATTTCGACCGGTCCACAGCGATGGCGCGTTAGGCGATGTTGAGAGTAGACCCTCCGTAGCGCGCAAGAGTCGAAACTGGAGTTTTGAACTCGAGGCTGCCGCTGGATTGGTCTATCCTTCGGATGGTCGGCCCATAGGGTTGTATGTCCGGGCTGAAGATCAAGCATACCTCTACTGCATTCTCAATCCTGGCGATGATGGCTTCGCGTCTACTGTATCAGTGCTCGATGCGGAGAACCCAATGCCAGGTCGCATGATGAGGAACCTTCGAGTTAGTCTTCAAGAACTGCCACATAAAGTTCGCCAGCGCTTCTTGAATGCACTTCCCGATGCATTTGTGGACGAGGTGGTGGTGGAATGATATCAGTCAGTTCGACAGAGAAGTAGGACTTCCGCTTGCTCAGGGGTATCCAAGTGAAGATCCGTACGGTTGAGTTTGCTGTGCGCTACAGAGGACACCGGTTGTGCATCGATAGAATGGAAGTACTTCTTTGCAAGGCGTTCAATGTCATCCATGCGCATAACGCGAGGATGTATTCGCTCGCCTTCACTTTGTGGTGAGTAGGAAAGCACCAGACTTGCACCGCGATCGGCAACCAACTTGAAGAGTTCCTCGAACGCTGCTGGTGCTTGGCTGCGGATGCAGAATGGTGATTGATGGCGGTCCTGCCTATATGCACCGCGACTAACCGAGTGTCCCCCGTTCAAGTTCGTGCGCGACAGCTTTGGATGATCTCCAAGACACATGGTCTCCAAGACATGATAGAACCTGCTGTAATGATCTCTGGTATACGGCGGGTCGGCATAAACGACGCCAATGGGCAAGTCTGTTGTGCGTAAGAAGTCTTGATAGTCTGAGCGGACGGCTGTGCTACCCAATTGAGCAGCGGGCTTAGTCAAGAAGTCGGAGAGTCGACCTTGAACAATGGCCATGCTGTCAATAGACCGGGAGTTCTCTATCGTCCTCCAAAGTGAGGCTTTGGGCTTTCCATCCTTTGAACGCGGGCGAAGAGGTTGGGCGAATTGCTTCCCGACTGTACGAACAAGATCACTGGCAGTGCTCAAAATGACGGCCTTGCCCATGTCTTGAAGTTCAGATGACAGAGTCGCTGCCTTCGAAAGGAGTACATCAAGTTGGATGGCATGGAGGTAGTTGAAATAGAGCCCTCCATAGTACCGCGAGATCAGAGCGGTCTTGCACAGATTCTTCTTGGAAAGTCGCTCGGCAACTTCGGCGAAGGCTTTCGAGACTCGTGTGTTAGACAACGAAGTCCCATAAGCGCTAACTACCGATCCCAGTTCGATTAAATCGGCTAGTGCATCAGGCTTGCCATCATGAGCCCGGATCACACATTCGGTCTCGTAATCGATCAATGGGGCAAAGGCTGCAAGCAGCTCTTGACCGAGGTCGTCATCGGCGGCAGTTATGAGCAAATCACCGAGGTCGTCCCTCTTAACGGGTCTTGAAAGCAGCACGGATGAAGCAAGGACGCGAGCATACTCTTGAATGTCGACAGCTACCACGCGCCGCTCAAGCCCCAAGAATGATGACACCACTCCGAATCCTGAGAATAGGTCACAGACGAGTTCATCCCTGGGGCTTAGATCGTTAACGGCATTCCCAATATCATCCAGCAGTCGGAGCTTGCTGCCCAAGTAATGGATTGGTCTGAAGACCTGTGAGGGGGCCTCCGACGAACTGACATTGGTCTGTGTTTCGAAACTTTGCAACACCATGCGCGCAACCCCGATCGGGGTTCTACATTGTCCGCGAAGCTACTCCGAGAATCTCGTCGATCATTCTATGCAACTACTCATTGACTCAGCCCCCAATGACGTTGCCATCGCAACGCCGAAGCCACATGGCCGTGCTGTAAAAGCACTTGGTGTAGGCAAGGGCGACCATTGCAACTATCTCATCAAAGGGGACAATTTGGATGTGCTGAGGTCGTTGCTGCCTTCTTTGGAAGGTGCCGTGCGATGCGTCTATATCGATCCGCCCTACAACACTCAAGAAAACTTCGCTCACTACTCGGATGCTGAGAGTCACGATGAATGGCTCCGACTATTGGAAGCGCGTTTGATCCTGCTTTTCAGAACGCTTACGCGCGATGGATCGCTTTGGATCAGCATCGACGACCTTGGCATGCATTACTTGAAGGTTGCGTGTGATCGACTGTTCGGACGGGACAAGTTCGTGGCGACAATTGTTTGGAACCACAGGTCCACGCGCGAGAATCGGCGAGTGTTCTCCTTCGACCATGAGTATATCCTTGTTTACGCCAAGGATCCCATGGCGTTCAATGGCTCTCGCGGCGACTTCCCACTTTCCGAAGAGATCCTCGCGCGCTACAAGAATCCTGATAGCGACCCTCGAGGTCCTTGGCAGTCCATTTCAGCGAATGTTCAGGCAGGGCATGCCGTTGCAAGCCAGTTCTACGTTGTTGTTGCGCCGAATGGGAAAGAGCATTCCCTTCCCCAAGGTCGTTGTTGGGCGTACAATGAACTGAGGATGAAGGCTGAGATTAAGCAAGGGAACATCTGGTTTGGGTCAAACGGGAATGGGGCACCTCGTATTAAAAAGTACTTGAATGAAGTTAGTCGGGGCATGACGCCAAGTACACTGTGGCCGGCGACGGTGGCAGGTACCACAACGGAAGCAAAGAAGCACATCAAAGCTTTATTCCCGGAAGGTCATCCATTCGATACGCCAAAACCTGAGAAACTGCTGTACCGCATACTACAGATTGCAACACGTCCCGGAGATCTCGTCCTTGATGCCTACATGGGTTCTGGGACCACCACGGCTGTCGCTCACAAGACAGGCCGACGGTATATTGGAATCGAATATGGTGAACACGCGATTTCGATTTGCGCGGAACGCCTGAGGCTTGTCGCTAAAGGTGAACCCGGCGGGATATCTGTCGAAACAGGTTGGTCCGGTGGTGGTGGGTTTGAGTTCATTGAGGTCTAAGGCTCTCAAGTTTTATTCTGCATTCTAACCCCGTCGAATTCGACGGGGTTAGAATGCAGACCGGGATCAACGAATGCCACTCGCGTGCATGGAACAAGCAAAGGCAAGTGACCGAGGCACTCGACTTTGGTGAACAATAGGTACCACCATGCAGAACACCAGGATCTTCAAGGTGCCCTTCGCCAGCGTCTATCCGCACTACATCGCCAAGGCGGAGAGGAAGGGCCGCACGAGAGAAGAGGTGCACACCATCATCCACTGGCTCACGGGCTACGATGAGAAGGCGCTACAAAAGCTGCTCGCCAACAAGACCGACTTCGAGACCTTCTTCGCCCAAGCACCACGGATGAATCCGAATGTCTCCAAGATCACCGGCGTCATCTGCGGCTATCGCGTGGAAGAGATCGAGGACAAGTTGATGCAACAGATCCGCTACTTGGACAAGCTGGTTGATGAGCTGGCCAAGGGAAAGGCCCTGGAGAAGATCTTGAGGAAGTGAACAGACGTTGCGGAAGATGTCCTTATCGCGGCACCTCCTTCAGCAACTCCTTCAACCGTTGTTTGGTCAAGGTCGCTTGGTCGCTCTTATCAAAGATCGAAAGCAGATAGACCTCTTTGCGGACCGCCACCACGCAAGTGATTACACGCGCTCCGCCGGACTTGCCTGTGCCCTTCGACTTGATCGAAAGCCTGATCTTGTAGCAATCACGGCCTATCGGAATTCCCGTGTGCGGATGTTCCGATAGCTCATCACCCAGCTCCGCGATCTCCACCTTCAACGAACGGTATTTCTTCACGAGTCCTTTGAGTTCCTTCACGAACTCCGGGATCGGCACCACATCAAAGCTCATCAAGCACCTCTTTCAGCGACTTGAGTTTTCGCTTACCCTTGATGTGCTCGTCCATCTCCTTGAACGCCTGCGTCAATCCCTTCACGAACTTCTTCTCCTTAGGCGTCATGGGCTTTACTGCTCTGCCCTTCGCCGCTTTTTTGGGCAGACGCTTAGTGCCTTCCGCCTTCAACGTACTGCTATGCACGTGCACGCCTTCGATCTCGTTCAGGATATCGGTGACGAGTTTCTCCTTACGGGGATCCGTGATGTTGACCAGCAGAAGTTTCATTGCAGCGCTAAGGTACCACGCAAGATCACACTATTCCGAAGCCGCTTACGCTTGATCCGGTCTGCACCATGGATCATGTGCCTTCATACTCTCTGCCGAGATTCAGGACATAGTGACCATGAACTTGGTCGGCACTTTGCGCAATGATGACGACCAAGTACGTGTTCGATCGATCGCACGGATAGAGTACGTGATCAAAGCCTCGGTCGGCTGAATGATAAATGGCGGCGGGAGGCATGTCCGATAGCAGTTGAAGTGGAGCGATGTCATCTTCAAGCGCTCGGAGATAAGGATCGAGATCCAGCACGCCATCTGGATGGACACTGTCCTCACGTCCTTTGATGTCGACCATTAGGTGGTCGAAGGTTGCCTTGTATTCAGTCTCGGTGAGAAGTCTCGGCACGATCTTCATGTCTGTCCGATTCAATTGCAATACAGGCTCAATACTACCTCAAGTGCGTAGTCTACCTCTTCACCTCATACCGCATCGCCACCGCCCCCGAGCCGAACTCCTCTCGGCCCACAAGCTTCAGATCGACCAGTTTCGATAGTCCCGCGAACAACGTGGGTCCGTGGCCTGCGATCCTGGGGTGTACGATGAACTGGTACTCATCGATCAAGCCGAGATCCGTCAAGGCCATGGCGAGTTGCACGCCGCCCACCCCCAGCGCTTTGCCCGGCTGCTGCTTGAGCTGCTGAACGAATGTGGCCAGATCCCCACGCACGAGCTCCGCATTCCAATCCACCTCCTTCAACGTGCTGCTCACCACGTATTTCTTCGCTGCGTGGATCGTCTGCGCGAAGGGCATCATCCAATCCGGCATCGGCCACGACACCGGCAAGCGCCACGCGGCCAACATCATCTCATAGGTCACGCGCCCGAAGATCAGCGCATCGCACTGCGCGATGTACTCCATCGCGTTCCGGTGCAGGTCCTCATCGGCGATCCCGACCGTGTGATCATAGCATCCGTCCAAGGTGACATTGAGGGAGAAGCGGAGGGGGCGCATGATGTAGAAATATCGTCGCGGTGGTGCTTGACTACGACAACATCCCCGACTGCACCAGGTTCTTGATCCCGCCAACAGCGATCTGCAGGCCCACGCAGAAGATGAGGAAGGCGGAAATGCGCGTCATCACCAGTTGGCCGTTTGCGCCCAAGCGGTGCACCATCCGGCGCGTGTTGCGGTAGAACACGAACACCAGCATGCACATCACAACGATGGCCAGCAAGATGGCAGAGGTATTGAACAGGTAGTTGCGCAGGTTGTTGTCGTTGCCTTGGGCGCTCAGCGTGAACAGCACGGAGATGGTGCCCGCACCAGTGGTGATCGGGAAGGTGAGAGGGTAGAATAGCCGTCCTGCGACCACGGCACCATCTGCTTCACTCGCTTCGCCTTCGAGGTCTTTCTTCGCGGCCTGTTGGTTGTCATTCGTTGAAAGCGATTCCCAGCCCATCTTGCAGATCATGATCCCGCCGGCCACCTGGATCACGGGAATGGTGATCCCGAACAGCTGCAGGATCCAATGCCCGACGAACAGCGTGAAGACGCAAACGCTGAAGGCATAGAAGGTGATCTTGCCAGCGGCAGCCTTGCGGTCGGTATCGCTCAACTGCGTCAGGTAAGGGTCCACCATGAAGGCCGATCCGACAGGGTTCACCACCGGGAACAAAGCGATGATGCTAATGAAGAGCAGGTGGATGAAAGGGTGGATGTGGTCCATCGGGCGAGATGACGTTAGAGCAGTGTGGCCTGATCCATCACTTGGCCGAAAGTAGTGGTGTCCGTGCCACTTGACCCGCATTGGCGCGGATCTGCGATCGATGCTCTCACACTGTCTCTTGCCAACCTGTGGAAGTAGGTCGCTGGACCGAACGGACCGATGCGGCCATGTGGACTTTGGTGAGTGCGCTCGGGCCGGATGTAATTTCGCTCGCATGCGCTTTACACACCTGCTGCGGTATATGATGGGTTCGGAGGAAGCCTTCGAACTAAAGGAGCAATTGATCCTGCGGGACCATCTGGCCTTGGTCCGTACTCGGCTTGCGAATGAAAGTACACTTCTCAGCTATGTCCGTTCCAGCTTATACCTGCTCCTCGGTGGCGTCGCACTTATGCAGGTGGAAGGGAAGAACGATCTGCGCTATGTCGGCTATGTCGCCTTGGTCTTCAGCGCGGCCTTCTTCGTTATCGGCCTGTATCGCTACTACACCTTGCGCCGCAGCTTGAACCGCTATTATGCCCGGACCATGGATTCGGTCGCGCAGCATGTCCAAACGGAAGTCGGGAAATAGGCGGTGACAGTGCCTAAAACCCACTCCTGACCCGCTTTCTACCTTGCACTCATTATGGCCAACGAAAAGACCATCGAGAAGAAAGTTACCGTCGCCGCGAACGGTGTGAACGGCAGCAACGGCAATGCCGCGAAGAAGGAGCGCCTGCCCGTTATGAAGACCTACAAGATCTTCATCGGCGGCAAATTCCCGCGCACCGAGAGCGGCCGCTACTACCAGCCCAAGGGCACGGATGGCAAACCGCTCGCGAACGTCTGCCGCAGCAGTCGCAAGGATGTGCGCGAGAGCGTGATCGCAGCACGGAAGGCGCAGGGCGGATGGGCCGATCGCAGCGCCTTCAACCGGGGGCAGATCCTCTACCGCATCGGCGAAATGCTGGAAGGCCGCAGCGCGCAGTTCGTGCATGAACTGATGCTGCATAGCTCTACACAGAAGCAGGCTGAGGCAGAGGTAAGCGCGGCGATCGACTGCTGGGTCTACTACGCCGGCTGGTGCGACAAATACCAAGCGGTCTTCAGCAGCGTGAATCCGACGAACAGCTCGCACTTCAACTTCAGCGTGTATGAACCCACCGGCGTGGTGGGCCTGATGGCGCCCGGCACTTCGGGCCTCATCGGCTTGGTGAGCATTGTGGCGCCGGTCATCGCGGGCGGCAATGCTTGCATAACGGTGGCCAGCGAAGCACATCCGTTGCCTGCCGTCACCTTCGCGGAAGTACTGGCCACCAGCGACCTGCCCGGCGGCGTGGTGAATCTCCTCACCGGCCTGCGCAGCGAATTGCTGAAGCCGCTCGTGACGCACATGGACATCAACGCGATCGTCTGCGCGGATCCCATGAAGGAGGAGAAGACCATGCTGGACACGGAGGCTGCGGTCAACATGAAACGTGTGGTGGTTCCGAAGATTTCCGACTGGAGCAAAGAGGAAGTACGATCACCCTATTCCATCCTGGATACGCAGGAGGTGAAGACCACCTGGCATCCGATCGAGCGCGGGCAGGGTTGGGGCGGTGGATATTGATTGACTATGCCCAAGCTCTACGAATACTTCGGTCTGGTCTTTCTGATGTTCAGCAATGAACACAGCCCGATACATGTTCATGTGCGCTATGGCAAGTACGAGTCGGTGCTTGAGCTGACCATTCGGCACGGCAGCTTGGAGGAGGTGGTCTTTCGAAAACTGAGCAACAAGCGAGCACTGCCGCTCGCCCAACAACGCGAGGCGGAGAAGTTCGTTCAAGCGAAGGCAACGGACATCATGCGCAAGTGGAATGACTATTTTGTGCTCAATAAACACATTGCACCAGAACGGATAACCAAGCGGATCAAGTGATGACCATTCCCGAGAACGTCTTCATCAAGCAGGCCAAGTACATCGGTGATTACCGCATCGCGTTCCTGTTCACAGACGGACATTCAGCAGAGGTCGACTTCCATGGATTTCTCTCTGCACCCGGCCAGAACCCGATGGTTACCGCGTTCTTGGATGTGACCCGCTTCAAGAAATTCAAAGTCGAAGACCGTGCTGATATTGTATGGGGCGATTGGGAAATGTGCTTCCCCTTTGCGGCCTTGTATGTCGGCGACCTTGGGGTTGATTCCCTTGGGAACAGGTCGGTCTCGCCCAAACGCACTGCTGTCCGAAAGGAGGTGCGACAACTGAGCGCGTCGCTAGCATCAGCCCGTTCAACCGGTACGACAACGAAGCGGTCGGCCCGGAGGACAAAGGCGAAATGAGTAGTTTGATTCTTCCTGTTTCGGAACAAAGGAGGTGAAGACCAGCTGGCATCCGATCAAGCGCGGGCAAGGTGACGGTGGCGGGGGATATTGAAGACTGCTTCATGCTCAAACATGCACTTGTACTTGCTCTGTCTCTGACCTTGATCGCACCAGCGACCAAGGCTTGTACGTGTATTGGACAGGAGGATGTGAAACAAGCTCGTAAGCATTCGGATGTGGTTGCAGTGGGTAGAGTGATTGGAGGAGAAAGGTTAGTGATCACCATTGCCGACGACACCATGCTCACTTCGGTTGTGATGCGCTACACGATCTTGGTCGAGCGTTCATTCAAAGGAAGAATTCGAGGGGACACGCTAGTCGTTTACACAGGCTTAGGGAGTGGGGACTGTGGCTATGAATTCGAAAGAGATCAATGCTATGTGATTTATGGCAACCGCGACCCGCATTATAACTTAAAGAGAACCGCTTCAACCCCTCTTTATGGCAAGAACATCATCTGGACGGATATCTGCACGCGTACTCGACCCTATGATGAATCCGAGATTAAAACACTTGGTGGCTGAAATGAATTCGGCAGCGCGCGGCATGTATGCGAGGAAGACCACGTGGCATCCCATCGAACGTGGGCAGGGTGGGGGTGGGGGGACTGATCCGGTTTCCATTACATTCGGGCTATGAGCTATGCACGCCCCATCGTCACTGCGCTTCTGCTAGGCTCGGGAGCGTTTACCTTCAATGCTTCAGCACAAGACGGCAGTCCTGCTGTGCGAGCGGTCGCCGGGTCACATCAGGAGATCGGAATCAACCTGTTCAGCTGGATCAACGTCAATTTTCAGGATATCCATGGACTGACGCCCCCCGGTGGCGATGTGCGCTATGCGAACGGCCTGCTCTATAAATGGCATTGCCATCGGAACGTGCTGCGCGCAGGGGTGGATGTGTTCCGAGACCATTACGCTGTCACCTCTATTTATCAGGGAGGCCATCGCGATGGGCAAAGCACCGATACCCGATTCCGGCTGGGATACGAACGCCGGTTCAGCGATAGCCGGATACAACCCTTCGCCGGTGCCGATGTGGGATTTCGCTATTTCCATGACAGCTATGATTTCGCGGGCCAAGGCGACTTCATCTACAACCCGACATCGGGAACGGTCACGGCTAAGACCCAACAGATTTTCATCGCTCCCTTCGTAGGACTTGATTATCACTTCGCCGATCATTGGTCCGTCGCGATAGAGTTTACCAGCAATTTCTTTTTTGGTCACAGGACGGAGCAACGGGATGAGCACTCTTACACCGCTCCGAATGGATCTAGTTCCTCATCGACGCGGAGTGATACGGGCTCCACACTGGATCCGGTGCGCTCGTTCTGTTTGGTGTATCACTTCTGAAGAACTCCTGGAAATTTTGCCTCGTGCACTGAAAGGAGTATCCCTTTAAGTGCTGAGCAGTTCTCCTTTAGCGTTCAGCGAATTGGGCACTCGCAAGGAAGTACCCAATTCCGCATTCAACTTCTTGATGAAATGCGCCGCGAGCAGTGGCGATTCCAACTCGTGGTTCTGGTGGATGAAGAAGTCGATCTCCTTGATGCCGAGGTCCACCCAGGTCTTCAGGCGTTCCACCCATTCGTCCAACCGCACACGGTCGCTCTTGGTGTCGTTCGCTCCTACGTAACGGACAAAGACGGATGGCGTGGTGAGACGCATGTGCAGCAGATCACGCCGGCCACCGGTATCCGTGATGATGTTCATGACGTGGTGCTCATCCAACAGCGAATAGAGCTGCGATGCGATGGCCATGTTGTTGTACCAATCGGTATGGCGAAACTCCATCGCCAGCGGGACGTCGGAGGGCCAAACGAGAAGAAAGGGTTCCAAGCGGTCGATGTCCTTAGGTGAGAAATTCCCATGCAGTTGTAGGAAGACAGCGCCGAGCTTGCTACCTAAGTTCCGGACCGCATGCACATAGTCGTCAACCGCAGCTTCCGTGTTCTTCAAACGCCCGAAATGGCTGATCTTCTGAACGACCTTCGGGAAGAAGCGGAATCCTTTTGGGACCTTCTGCGCCCAGTTGGTGAACTGCTGCGGCGGGAACTGGCGGTAGAAAGTGGCGTTCAGTTCGATCGCGTTGAACTGCGTGGCGTAGTAGGTCAGTTCGTCCTTCGTGCCCTTGGGATAGAAATGTTGAAGGTCCTTTTTGTTCCACTTGGCGCAGCCGACAGAGATGCGTGGACCGCCTTTGCGCTTTCCCGTGGCGAGTATCCGCGCCGTGTCCACGTGGTCGGCGGGTAGGCTCAAGTCGAGACCTTTCACGGAAGTGACCTTGCCGAACTGCATGTGACAAAATTACGGAGCAACGGACAAGGCTCTTCGAGGCAACGCTGTGGACCGGCCTGAAGGAAATATTTGCCGCGTGCATTCATTCAACCATTAGGTTGAATATATTTGCCCCCGAAAACAACACGCCAACACCATGAGCGCAAAGGACTACAACTGCACCTTCCGGGTGCCAAAGACAGCACAAGAGGTGTACCACGCGGCAGGCAACGTAGCTGGCTGGTGGATGGCGAACGCGGAAGGATCCACCAAAGCCGCGGATGATGTGTTCGACATCCGGTTGAGCGAGACCTCCTGGGTCAGCTTCAGGGTCACGGAGGCCATTCCTGGCAGGCGCCTGGTCTGGCTGGTGACCGATTGTCTCCTCGATTGGCTGAAGGACATCAAGGAATGGAAGGACACCACCATCACGTTCGAGATCACAGCCAATGATGGAGGGGCGCAAGTGAGCATGACGCATGCGGGCATCACGCCGGATGTCGAATGCTACGAGAGCTGCAGGAAAGGTTGGGACCAATACGTCGGGACGAGCTTGGTCAAACTGATCATGGAAGGGGAAGGGCAGCCGAATATGACCAAGGTCGGACGGGTTTAGATGACAGCCCCACAAACACTTGACCGCACGCTGCTCGCTCTCGCCGATCCCACTCGGCGCGCGATCCTGCAGCGGCTCTCTTCCGGCGAAGCGCGCGTCACGGAAGTGGCGCAGCCGTTCAGCATGTCGCTGAATGCGATCTCGAAGCACATCCTCGTGCTGGAGCGTGCCAAACTGGTGAAGCGGCGAAAGGTGGGGCGCGAGCACTTCCTCAGTTACCGGTCCGAGCCGCTGGACACGGCCGCGAAATGGATGGACGACACGCGCGCCTTCTGGGGATCGCGATTGGATGCCTTGGAACGCCTGCTGCGCGAAGAAGACGAGAACACGAAATGATCAACAACGGAACAACACCCGAACACATGGACAGCTACGGCAAGATCATCGCACCGAATACCATTCGCTTCGAACGGCTGCTTCCCGGCCCGATCGAACGCGTCTGGGCCTACCTCACCGAATCGGAGAAGCGCGCCAAATGGTTGGCCAGTGGTGCGATGGACCTGCACGTGGGCGGTGAGACGGAATTGTTCTGGTTGCACAAGACCTTGGATGCGGTGCAGGATGAAGGTCCGGAGCGTTACGCGGAAGGGCATCGCATGAAGGCCAAGATCACGCGTTGCGATCCGCCCAATGTGCTTGGGTTCTCTTGGGGCGCGCGCGCAGAAGCCCTCTCGGAAGTGGTCTTCGAACTTTCCAAGCAAGGGAAGGACGTGCTGCTCGTCCTTACGCACCACCGTTTGCCGAACCAGAAGGACCTACTCGGTGTATCGGGCGGTTGGCACACGCACCTCGATGTGCTGGTCGAGCATCTGAACGGACGGACCGCTCCGGCATTTTGGGCAAAGCACGATGTGTTGAACGCGGAGTATGTCGAGCGGCTGCGGGAGAAATGATCGCTGAGGTCCGTGGAATGAGCTGAACGTGCCTATGGAATGCCGTTGTAGGCAGGCACGGTGGATCCTCTTACATTGCAGTGCCGGGACCATCCTCGGCACGATCAGGAAGACAGGACCCACATGCATCGCCGCGTACCCCGCTCCTTCCATATTCCACTTGGCCTTGTACGCCTGCTCTTCGGCGCAACAATCGTATTCATCGCCTGCTCGAAGGATGCTCCCGATCAGCCTAATATTGGCCCACCCGGTCCGCACCTGCCTGCCATCCCTTTCGACTACACTATCCCGCAACTTCCTCCTTCATTCAACACCGGTCTGCTCGCACTCAACGAGAGCACTCCCGGTGACAACCCGATCACCAACGCCGGTGCCACCTTGGGCCGCGTGCTGTTTTACGAGCGCGACCTGAGCATCTCCCGCACCATCAGTTGCGGCAGCTGCCATCATCAGGACCATGGCTTTTCCGATGTGCACGCTACCAGCATCGGTCATGCCGGCATGCACACGCGGCGCAACGCCATGCACCTCGTGAACCAGATGTATTCGCGCAGGCAGTTCTGGGACCTGCGTGCGGCTACCCTCGAGGACCAGGTGCTGATGCCGATACAGAACGAGGTGGAGATGGGGATGACATTGGACGATGCCATGGGCCGCTTGCGCGAGCTGCCCTATTACCCCGCGTTATTCACAGCCGCCTTCGGGAGCGACTCCATCACGCCGGACCGCGTCTCAAAAGCACTTGCGCAATTCGTCCGCTCCATCGTGAGCTACCGGACCAAGTACGACGCGGGTGAGGCGAGCGGATTCACGAATTTCACGCAGGAGGAATCGGATGGCAAGGCGCTGTTCTACAACGGTGCCACGCGCTGCAACCAATGCCACACCACGGTGAACTTCGGCAATGAGGATGCGCGCAACAACGGACTCGACTCGGTCTACACGGACAACGGTCGGGGCGAGATCACCGGCAACCCCGCGGACGATGGCAAGTTCAAGGTGCCCAGCCTGAGGAACGTGGCGGTCTCCGCTCCCTATATGCACGATGGCCGCTTCAACACCTTGGAGGAAGTGGTGGAGCACTACAACAGTGGCATCAAAGCGCATCCCAACTTGGACGACCGTCTAACGGTAGAGGGGCAAGTTGGCGGCACACCCTTGCACATGAACCTGAGCGACTACGACAAAGCCGCCTTGGTGGCCTTCTTGAAGACGCTTACCGACGAGCCGCTGTTGCACGATCCGCGCTTCGCGGACCCCTTCATGCAGTGATCTTCGCGCTCATATGACATCCAGTTAAAAAGGGGCTATCGGTCTCAAGCTATTTACCTTTATCCCAACACATCCGCTCCATGTTTTTGAAAGCACTCGCTCTTGCCGCCCTAACCGGAACACTCTTCGTCTCCCTTGATCTGCCCGATCTCGCCATCGGCTCACCCGCACCTGCGGTGGATGTGAAATTGAAGGATGTTATAGGCGGCGAGCGCTCCTTGAAGGACATCGCTTCGGATAACGGAATGCTGGTGATCTTCAGTTGCAACACCTGTCCCTTCGTGATAGGCCACGACGACAGTGAAGGTTGGCAGAAGCGCTACCCGGACCTGGCCAAACTTTGCACCACGGACAAGATCGGCTTCGTGCTGGTGAACAGCAACGACGGCAAGCGCGATGCGGGTGACGGCTTCATCGACATGCAGAAGCAGTACAAGTTGCAGAACTACGGCGGACACTACCTGCTGGACCAAGGCCATGTGCTGGCCGATGCCTTCGGCGCCCGCACCACCCCACACGTTTTCCTCTATGACAAGGACCTGAAACTCGTTTACAAGGGCGCCATCGACGACAACGTGGACGACTCCAAGGCGGTGCAGAAGCCCTACTTGCGTAATGCCATCGCGGCTATGATGCAGGGCCGACCCGCCAACCCGGCCACCACGCGCAACATCGGGTGCAGCATCAAGCGCGCAGCTCCGGAGCAATAGGCTTCACTGCGGTGCGACGGCAGTGTTGAAATGTTGGCAACTTCATTTCGCGCACGCGGCCATCGGTCCTTCCTTTGTGCGAAAGGAATTCGGCATGAACGTACTGTTGATCGGTAGTGGTGGAAGGGAGCATGCGCTGGCATGGAAGCTGGCCCAAAGCTCCATGCTGGACGAGCTGTACATCGCCCCGGGAAACCCCGGAACCGTGCGGCATGGCCGTAATGTGGAGCTGGACCTCCATGACCAGAAAGCCGTGCGCAAACTCATTCTCGACAAGAAGATCCGAATGGTCGTCGTCGGCCCGGAGACACCACTAGTGGAAGGTCTGCACGACCGCATCGCAGCGGATCCCCAGCTGAAGGGCAAGGTCACGGTGATCGGTCCCACCGCTTCGGGCGCGCGGCTCGAGGGCAGCAAGGAATTCGCCAAGGAATTCATGCTGCGGCACAACATCCCAACGGCGCGGTTCCGCGTCTTCGGGAAGGCCGCGCTGAAAGAGGCTCTCGAATATGTGCAGCGCATGGAGCCGCCTTTCGTGATCAAGGCCGATGGACTCGCGCAAGGCAAGGGCGTGGTGATCGCCAAGGACCGCAAGGAGGCGGAGAAGGCACTGAACGACATGCTTGGCGCGGGAACGCTCGGCCATGCCGGCGACCGTGTGCTGATCGAGCAATTCTTACAAGGTGTCGAACTCTCGGTCTTCATGATCACCGATGGCGAGGCCTTCAAGATGCTGCCATCAGCTAAGGACTACAAGCGCATCGGCAACGGCGACACCGGCCCGAACACCGGCGGCATGGGAGCGATCTCCCCGGTGCCTTTCGCCGACAAGGACCTCATGCAGAAGGTCAACGACCGCATCGCGGTGCCTACCATCCGCGGGCTGCGCAGCGAAGGCATACCCTATCAAGGCTTCATCTTCATCGGCCTGATGGTGGTGAACAATGAGCCCTATGTGATCGAGTACAACGTGCGCCTCGGTGATCCCGAAACACAGGCGATCCTGCCCCGCTTGCGCAGCGACCTGCTGGACCTTTTCGAAGGCATCGCAACGGCCACTCTCAGCGAACGGCATGTGGACATGGACGATCGCAGCTGCGCCACGGTGGTGCTCGCTTCGGAAGGCTATCCAGGAAAGTACGAGATCGGCAAGCCTATCGTGGGCGTGGACATGGTCCGGGGCTCGCAGGTATTCCAGTCGGGCACAGCATCAACGCCAAATGGACTCGTGACGGCCGGTGGGCGTGTGATGGCGCTAACGGCTTTCGGAAAGGACACCGAGCATGCCATCATCAATGCCTACCACAGCGCGGCACTGATCGAATACGAAGGGAAGTATCTGAGGCTCGACATCGGCCGGGACATCTTGCCTGCGGCCGGGAAAACGATCGCCTCCAACGAAGCGAAGACGGAAGTCAAATGAATTCGTCCCGCTCCTTGGCACGTGCGGAAAGCTTCACTTGTGTCCGCAGCCAAAAGGCCATTCCGAACAACAGCACGGCGATGATGATGATGGGGATGACCCATTTCGCGGCCACCCAAGCTTCCAGTATCCATTGGACGAACCGGCCGATCGTGAAGAAGAATTGCGTCATCGTCGAGGGAGGAATTGAATGGCGCAAATATAGCGGTGCAGAAATGCGCCCGGCATTCCCGTACAATAAGGCATGTTGATCAAGCTCTTCCGGCAGGACCGGCCCACGGCCCTATTCCTGCTTCCGGTGCTGCTGTTGCTGCTGTGGCCGGGCATCGGTTCCACGGGGATCTCCGCATCGGCGGCGGAACTGCTGGCGGGCGTGCCCAAGGGAATGCCGCTCTATACGCCCATCCGCGAGCTGATCGGCATCGCACCTTTTATCGCGCTCGTGCTGGGTGTGTTGCTGGTCTTCGGCCTCTCGCATCGTTTGGACAGTTCCGCCAACGATGCGGAACTTTTCGACCGGCGCAACCACATGCCAGCGTTGCTGTTCCCCGTGCTCTTGGCCCTGATGCCGAACGGAATGGTCCCCGGCCCGGCCTTCATGGGAGCATGGGCCATACTCTGGGCCTTGATGCGGACCTGGGCGTCCATGGGCCGCTCAAATCTACTCTCCCGACTCTTCGATGCGGGCCTGCTGATGGGTATCGCCGGAATGTTCTACCTGCCCTATACCTTCCTCATTGTGGTGCTATGGGCCACCCTTGCCGTGAATCGCCCGTTCCATTGGCGCGAATATGTGCTGCCGCTATTGGGCTTGGGAGTGGTGCTCTTCCTCGGCTGGGGCGTCTGCCACTTCATCGATCCGGCAATGTGGGACCCGATCGGCTCGATGCGGGCATTGGTCCCGGCGGCGCCACCCTTGGAACTGCATTGGATGTATCGCCTGCTGATGATGGTGGTATTGGGGATCTTGCTGATCGCCACGGTGTTCACCTTTTCCGCCGTTTACTCCCGCAGCGTTATGCGAGTGAAGAACATGCGCGCCTCGCTTCTGGCGTTCGTCTTCGCCATGGGCTTGCTGGCACTCTTTGCGTGGTGGCTGGACGCGCATATCCCGCCCGTGCTGGTGGCCATGCCTGCGGCGGTGCTGTTGAGCTTCCCCTTCCTGCAGGCCCGCCGTATCGGATGGGCAGAGGCGGGTCTGTGGGCCTTGCTGGCACTGGGTCTTTGGGGCCGCTGGGTGGGCTGAGCTAACTTCGCGGTCACAACGCGCCCCCGCGCAAATTGCTCAACTCCATGAAATTCGGTGTCGTCACCTTTCCCGGTTCCAATTGCGATGAGGACATGCTGCATGTCCTGGAGGAGATGGCGCCCGGCCAAGTGGAACGGCTATGGCACAAGGACCACGACCTGCGCGGCTGCGACATGATCATGCTTCCCGGCGGATTCTCCTTCGGCGACTATCTCCGGAGTGGTGCCATCGCGCGCTTTTCGCCAATCATGCAAGAGGTGGAGAAGCATGCGAAGAAAGGCGGGCTGGTATTCGGCGTGTGCAACGGTTTTCAAGTGCTGTGCGAGGCAGGACTCTTGCCCGGCGCGTTGCTGCACAATGAAGGACGGAAGTTCGTCTGCCGCAACATCCACATCCGGGTGCAGTCGCGCAATACGCCACTGACCGCGGGCCTCAAGGATCAAGCCTTGCGCATCCCGATCGCCCACGGCGAAGGCCGCTACTATGCCAACAACGAGACGTTGAAGCAGCTCAACGACAGCGACCAAGTGCTGTTCCGCTACTGCGATGAGGAGGGCCGCCTGCGGGAGGAATCCAATCCCAATGGCAGCATCGAGAATATCGCGGGGGTTTGCAACGCGGGCCGCAACGTCTTCGGCATGATGCCGCACCCGGAGCGCGCCTCAGACCCGTTATTGGGTAATACCGACGGCAAGGCGCTTTTCGCTTCCTTGCTTCAGGCGGCGCTGGCTTGATAGGCCGATCGGCCGGAACATCGCCTTCACTGCTTTGTTGCGTGACGTCACCACCGTCAGCGTGTTGCCATCGCCATCAGCGCCTTTCCATCCGGCGAATTCCATTCCCGGCGCGGCGATGACGGTCAATCGCAGCGGCACGTTTGCGAACAGGCTCATCGTTCGCTCATTATCGGTCAACTGGAGGTCCTCGACGAAGACGGTACCCGCTTGTGCCGGTTCCACGGAAACATCGAGGGTGCGTATGGCCAGATCGGCCTGCTTCCCCAGTTGCGCGAGCAGCGATCCGGTCCTGGTCCGGACATGGTCCAACAGGTCGGCCTGCGACGCATCAGGCGTTGGTACTTCCATTTCACTTGCCCAACGCGCGCGGTCCATGCGCATGGCGTAGGCATAGCGGTCATACAAGGAATCCGCTAACAGCTCGGCGCGGTCCGCGCTCAAGGTGGTCGCCATCAGCGCGGAGATCCGGGCGAGCAGCAGATCACGCGTCGCGGGATCTTCCAGTAGCTGGGGCACATAGGGTGCTTCCAACGAAGGCGCGCTGCACATCCGCGAGACCGTGGGGTCGGTGCCAGAGGCCCAAAGGTCCATGTCATAGAGGATCCAGCGCCAATGGCCATCGGCACTGCGTGGCCGCCAGCAACGCACATTCAGGTCGTGGTCGGCGCGGCCGGTCCACAGGTCGAAGCAGGCCAAGTCGATCAAGCTCGGCAGGTCGATGAGCGCCGAGAGCGTGTCTATCGGTGCTTTTCCCTCGATGGCCGCCAACATCCGCAGGTAGCTCTTGCGTTTCCCGCTGACCGCCTCTCCGGAAGGGCCTTCCATCAGGTCCACAGCCTCGCCATTGTTCAGGTATTCCACCCATTCCTCGCCCTTGGCGGGCATGGCGCGGTAAAGGCCGTGATACTGGCCATTGAGATAGAGCGGGACCGGCGTGGCGGGTTGCACATCCACATTACTTCCACTCCGCCGAGCCACTTCAGCCATGAAGATGTTGCGCAAAAAGGCGTTCGGCGTGGCATCGGCACGGAGGGTCACCTCGGTCCATGTGCTGCTGTCCGGCAACGTGATGGGCGCATCGCTGCCAAAGCGGTCGCGGGCCATCAGCTTGAAGTTCTTCTTGGGCAAGCCACGGGAACCACTGCCCGCCACGGCGATGCCGGTTCGGATCGATGAGGCGGTCGCGGAGTTGCTCCATTGCATCCAAGCATCCCGTTGCCAAGCGCGACCCTTGCGCGCAAAATTCGCATTGGTGGTATCTGCGATGCCATTCGGGCCGTGCAGGTCCTCGGGAGCGACCACCACCGCCATGGCGTAGCGGGGAAGATGCGCGGTGAGGACCGCGCAATCACTGGGTACTGCGTTGGCTGCGAAGGCACGCGCACGAAGCACCTTTCCCTGTGGCATATCGATAGGCGAACCGTAGATGGGTGAGTCGGGTACGGGCTCGGAATTGTCAGTGGTGTAGCGGATGGTGGCGTGGTCCGGTGAGCTGATCCCCAGCTTTCCGCCCCGTTCTTCGGTCAGCCGCGGAATGGCCAAACAGCGAGAGGCGGAGGCGGACGTCGCATTGGAATTCCCCGGCGTGGGATCGATGAAGAAACCCCATGCTTTTCCGCCATCCGCGATGCGCCCGATGGAGACCCCCGCAGGCAAGCTTGGCCAATGGAAGACGTCGAGCACCGTTGTCCGGTCCGCCGCGAT